>CAISUK010000492.1 GCA_903888645.1 uncultured Pseudomonadota bacterium
GATGCCGTCGAGTTGGTTGCGCCATTCTTCGATTCGAACAATAGTTGGGGCGGTCACTCCCTGGAACACTTCGCCTTTCGCGTATTGCGGGAACACTACCCTGATCTGAGCAGCGGCGAAGTACACGTCTTCGTCAGCGCCGCAAAGCAAGTTTACGCGAAGCGGGCGAGCGAGGCAGCTTCGGCCAAGTAGTCCTCGCTTCCTGAATCCGCCCAGTCTGGCCGCATTGCGCTCCCCCCGAGCGCATTTTCCGACGCGCCTCAATAATGCCATTGTTTTATTCGTGGAAAAACCGTGGAACTTTAGTATCATCCTGCTTCGCCGTCGATGCGCGGGCCTCCGGGCCGGAATCGGCCGGCTAACCAATATCGCTCATTCTGGGAGGACGCATGCCACTTACCATCGGCGTGCCGAGGGAGACTTTCGCGGGCGAAAAGCGCGTCGCGACTGTTCCCGAGGTTGTGGAAAAGTTGATCAAGCTGGGTTTCGCCGTTGTCGTCGAGAGCGGCGCCGGCGATGCGGCCAATTGCGGCGACGATGCCTATCGCGCCGCCGGTGCCGAAGTCGTCGCCGACGCGGCGAGCCTGTTTGCCAAGGTCGACATCGTCTTCAAGGTGCGCGCGCCGAACGGCGATGAAGTCGGCATGCTCAAGGAAGACACGACGCTGATCGGTTTCATCTGGCCGGCGCAAAACCCTGAACTCATGCAGGCACTCGCCGCCCGCAAGGTCACCGTGCTGGCCATCGACGCGCTGCCGCGCCAGCTTTCCCGCGCCCAGAAGATGGACGCGTTGACCTCTCAGGCCGGTGTCGCCGGCTACCGCGCCGTGATCGAGGCCGCCAACGCCTTCGGTCGCTTCTTCAATGGCCAGATCACCGCCGCGGGCAAGGTGCCGCCGGCCAAGGTGTTCATCGCCGGCGCTGGCGTGGCCGGCCTGGCAGCGATCGGTACCGCCGCCGGCCTCGGTGCCATCGTGCGTGCCAACGACACCCGCGCCGAAGTGGCCGACCAGGTCAAGTCTCTAGGCGGCGAGTTCGTCAAGGTCGAATACGAGGAAGAAGGTTCGGGTGGCGGCGGCTACGCAAAGGTCATGAGCGAAGGCTTCCAGCAGGCCCAGCGCGACATGTACGCCCAGCAGGCCAGGGAGGTGGACATCATCATCACCACCGCCCTGATCCCCGGCAAGCCCGCGCCCAAGCTCATCACCGCGGAGATGGTGAAGAGCATGAAGCCGGGCAGCGTCATCGTCGACATGGCGGCCGAGCAAGGCGGCAACTGCGAATTGACCGAGCCCGGTCAAATTGTCGTGAAGCACGGCGTGACCATCGTCGGCTACACCGACCTGGTGAGCCGCCTGGCCAAGCAGTCGTCCACGCTGTACTCGAACAACCTGTTCCGCCTGACCGAGGAGCTGTGCAAGACCAAGGACGGCATCATCAATGTGAACATGGAGGACGACGCGATCCGCGGCCTCACGGTGATCAAGGACGGCAGCATTACCTGGCCCGCGCCGCCGCTCAAGCTGCCGGCACCAGCGGCCAAGCCAGCTGCGGCCGCCGCAGCGCCGGCCGCCAAGAAGGGACACGGCCACGGCGGAGCCAGCGAACCCATGTCGGCCAAGTCGCTGGCGACGGTGTTCGGCGTCGGCGCCGTGGTCTTCGGGTTGGTGGGTCTGTATGCACCGGCTACCTTCCTGGCGCACTTCACGGTGTTCGTGCTGGCTTGCTTCATCGGCTACATGGTGGTCTGGAACGTCACGCCCGCGCTGCACACGCCGCTGATGAGCGTGACCAACGCGATCTCGTCGATCATCGCCATCGGCGCGCTGATCCAGGTCGCACCGCCGCTGACAGGTGCCGCCGACGGGCGGCCGACGCAGCTGATCCTGGGGCTGGCCGTGTTCGGTCTGACCCTCACCGCTATCAACATGTTCGGCGGCTTCGCGGTGACGCGGCGCATGCTGGCCATGTTCCGCAAGTAAGGAGACGACCATGACGTCTAGCCTGGCCACCGTCTCTTACATCGCCGCCATCATCCTCTTCATCCTCAGCCTGGGCGGTCTCGCCAGCCCCGAGAGCGCCCGCCGCGGCAACCTGTTCGGCATCATCGGCATGGCCATCGCCGTGCTGGCCACGGTTCTGGGGCCGCGGGTCACGCCGGCCGGCATCGGCTGGATCGTCGGCGCGCTGGCGGTCGGCGGCAGCGTCGGCCTCTTCGCCGCGAAGAAGGTGCAGATGACGCAGATGCCCGAACTCGTCGCGCTGATGCACAGCCTCGTCGGCCTGGCCGCGTGCCTGGTCGGCTTCGCGAGCTACGTCGACACCTCGACCGTGTTCCCGACCGAAGCCGAGAAGTCGATCCACGAAGTGGAGATCTACATCGGCATCCTCATCGGCGCCGTGACCTTCTCCGGGTCGATCA
>CAISUK010000493.1 GCA_903888645.1 uncultured Pseudomonadota bacterium
AACCAGTTGATCATGCCGCTGGCCATCCAGTTGCTTGACCATGAATAGCGCTCATACAAATTCGGTGAGCGCGTCTTGCGGGCGTAGCCGACTTCATAGGTGTCTGTCGAACTCGGCTCGAAGCGGGCCAGTGCCGTCAGATCCCAGTTCGTGTCGCTGCGGGCGTGGCTTTGCGCATTGAAGGCATCGGCGTCCATGCCGTACATCATGGCCATGGCGGAATACCCTTGCACATTGCCCGTATCCGTGCGCACTCGCTCAGTGCGAACGCCGAGAAGCGTCGTCAACGCCGGACTAAACTTTGCCTCCCATTCGCCGAAGATGCCAAATCGGTCGCGATGGCCATTGTTGATGCTTTGGAAGGTGTTTGGGGCCATCATTGGCGCGGTTCCGGCCACCGGTGGCCACCAGTCGTCCAGGGTGAAGCGATGGAACTCGTTGCCCAGTCGCAGGGTGTCGCGCTGCGAAAGGTGAAACTCGGCCTTCAGCGAATAGCCGATGTCCTGGCCATGCGTGTTCATCGGCATGATCATGGGATAGGGGAATGTCAATTTGTCTTCGCCCACATCCATTTCGTGGCGAATGTCCTGCCAGTACGCCTTTGCGTCGAACGTACCCCAGGCAAAGGCGCCGGTGTAGCCGAGATTGATGAACCACGACTCGTTGCCCACCATGTCCATCTGTTGATTGACAAAGCCCTGCCGCGGGATCGACTGACTGCCCAGCTTGACGGTGACCAGGTTACCGTCACCCTTGGCGGCGAAGTCGATCCCGACGTTGCGTGCCTCGTAGTAGGTCGACGTGACCTTGTCGCCATGGCCGTCCTTGTAGTTGCTGGCGCGATCGATCGATCCGCTCAGGCCGACAATGGTGTTGCTGCTGGCGATCGAGCCAGTGAATGAAGCGTCGGTTGCGTCGTTGATGTGGCGATAGAAGGCCGAGAACCTGCCTTCTTTCTTCAGTCCCTCGCCAGCTTTGGCAAAGACCGGACGAAAAGTTTCGGCGACGATGGTGCCGCCAATGCTGTCGCCGCCATAGCTGACGGGCGTAAGGCCAGCCGTGACGCCAATCCTGGTCACGTCGTTCGCAGTGACATACGACAAGGACGGATTCATGTGATTGGCACAGGCCGATGTTACCTGCATGCCGTCTATCAGAATCTTTACGCGGTCATCGGCGAGACCACGGATTGCTGGCAGGCTGGAAATGCCGCCACCGCTATACAGGCTGATGCCGGGAACATCGCTCAAGAGTTGCGCCGTGTCGCGCACATTGGTGCGCAGCGCGGCTAAATCGGCGGCATTGAGCACGTCCGAATTGGCCGGTAGCGGGACTTCACTGTTGGCGCGGATGACGACGGTATCGAATACCTGAGGCTCGGCCCAGGCGGGTAGGGCAGTTGAAAATGCCAGCGCGATGGCGGCAGGAATCGGACGAAAACGGGTGACCATTTGACACTCCCGAACTTGTTGGAAACTTCAATAGCCATATTTTCCTTGTAGTCAATGCGTTTGGGAATGTGACAAATTGTCGCAGTGCGGAACGCGCTCCATCTTGCCGCGTCAGCTTGTGCTGCGGCAATCTGGGGACTTTTGCTGCAGCGCAACTTGTTATAGTGACGGCTCAAACCGTGAACTGAAAAGCCGCGATGTTTTAACAGCGGTTGTGACGATGAGGTGGATAAATTGCCCCATCCGGCACCGACTGCAGGATAGAATCCTCGATCGATCAAATCGCCTACTGAAAGGGAAGCACCGTGGACAACTTCGCTGAAGCGTCATTGCAGAAATTCGCGATTGGCATCGCCGAGATCGACGCCCAGCATCGACGGCTTTTTGAATTGCTCGGCGAGATGAAGGGTTGGTCAGGCACCGATCTCGAACACGCTGCGGCGGTGCATATTCTCGACTCCCTGAGCGAATACGCGCTGGTGCATTTTGCCGTGGAAGAAAGCGTGATGCGGATGCTGCATTACCCGGCGACTGCGGCGCACATCGCCGAACACAAGCGGTTTTCCGATACGCTGGATATTTTTCGGCATCGCCTGCTGAAGGAACAGCGCAGTATCGATCTGGTGGATTTCATCAAGTCATGGCTGGTCGACCACATCGACAGAGTGGACCGCGGTTATGTCGAATATTTCCTTGCCAAGGGGATTGAGCCCACTGCCTTCCATTAGCTCAATTCGCCGGTTCGACGCCAAGCCCTGCAACCGCGCGATCATGTCAGCGTAGTTGAATTTCCATATTATGTTGAATAAATAAATCATGGCACAAGATCAGAATGCCCTCGTCTGGCTGGACATGGAAATGACCGGCCTTAATCCCGATAGCGACCGCATTATCGAGTTCGCCATGGTCGTGACCGATTCGAAACTGGAAACTCTGGCGGAAAGCCCGGTTTGGGTGGTCCATCAAAGCGATGCTGTGCTCGACGCCATGGACGACTGGAACAAGGGTACGCATGGCCGCTCGGGGCTGATCGCCAAGGTCAAGGAATCGCTATTGGCGGAAGCCGAGGTCGAGGAGCAGGCGCTGGCTTTTCTCAAGTTGTGGGTGCCGCAGCGAACCAGTCCGATGTGCGGCAACTCGATTTGCCAGGATCGCCGTTTCATGGCTCGCTACATGACCAAGTTGGAAGACTACTTCCACTATCGCAACCTCGATGTCAGCACCTTGAAGGAATTGTGCAAGCGCTGGAAGCCGGATTTGGCCAAGGCGCTGACCAAGCATGGCAAGCACGAGGCGCTTGCCGACATCTACGAGTCAATCGAGGAAATGAAGTTTTATCGCGACAATTTCTTGAGGCTGGATGCCGCGTAATCATATGGAATGTCGCGCCAGCGGTTTATTCCCACCCGAAATGGACGCGTACCGAATGAGAGGTCACGTTGATCGGCGCAGTGGTGGCCTGCGCGAACTGGCGCAGATGCGCTGAGCGAACGCCTCCGCTGTTCTGCCCAAGCACGGCGATTGCGCGAATATGCCAACCGAACTGCTCGAAGCGGGCGATATAGGTCTGGGCGTCAGGGTACTCGGCCGGATCGCTTGGATGGGCCGATGACGTGATGCAGCAGAGTACCGCCATACACCGGGTCTTCTCGACTTCGACGCGAAAATCGTCTGGCCTGGTGCGGGTTTCCTGCAGCGAACCGACGCGCGCATAAACTCGCAGCGGAGTCTTCCCGCCGGCCGGAAGTATGTCACGGACGCTTCTGTTGAAGCATCCAGTCAGGCTGCGCACGATCGATGCCTTGCGCGTGTTCGGATTGCCAATGACGATGTATGCGTCCATCCTCAATTACCAGGGAAGACTAGCCGGGTTCGCGACGATAAAGTCGCAGTCGTTCGCTACGATCGCCGGGGCGGTTACCTTCCCAGACTTTTCGCCAACCGGTCGGCGCTGTTTCATCGCGAGTGGCGCCCTGGACCAGAAGCAGCGGGCAGCGTACCGCTTCGGACAGTCCGCTGCGTATGGTGACAATTCCGGAAAAATATTCCAGCGAAGCGCGCTGCGCGTCGCCCAGATTGGTGCCGGCTATGCATTCGCCAACCGGGGCGGCCTGGCGCAGCGACAGGACGACGCCGCGATAGCTCTTGCTGTAGTCGATCCACGGATACCAGAGCGCCGCCAGCAGCGCCCACATCAGCGTCACGCCGCCGGCCCAGTGAGTGACGGCGCGCCAGGCGGAGCGTGGCACCGTCCGCAGGTGCCAGAACCAGAGCAGCGTTAGTAGCATTGCGATGGCATAGGCGAGCGGCGAAAAGTGAGCGACGAATCCGGGTGCGAGCTTGGCGAAATTGTGCTTGATTTGTGGCGGAATGCCAAAGACCATGGCGATGCTGCCCAGCCAGACGAGAAAGGCGACCAGCGTGAAAGTCATCATCGCGAACCAGTCAAAGGCGCTGGCGGCGCCGCGCCGCAACTGTCCGGCGGCAGCCGCAGCGAGCAGTATCAACGGAACCAGTAGGGGCAGCGCATTAATCGGGCGCGTGTCACGGAGGGCGATCTGGATGACAAGGCAAATTAGCGTTCCTGAAAGCGGCAAGGTGATTGTCATTCGATTGGTCCGGCGCCGATGCAGCCAAAGCGACCAGGCAGCCAGAGGCAAAGCCGGCCAGGCGAACCAGACGAGCAATTCGGCTTGATTGCCCAGTGCGCCGCCAGCGGGGCGCAAGCTGGCCAGTTCATTGGCCCACCAGATCGTCAATGCCTGCGGCTCTTGCCAGGCCAGCAACCCGGGCCAGAACGCAACCAATGGCAATGCCGTCAGCGTGGCGATCAGGTAAGCGCTACGATGGTCTCGCCACTGGCCTGACAGCGCACTCAGCAGTACCACGGGGAGCAGGGTGATGCAGGCATCGAGTCCGCTGGCGAGGAAGGCGAGGCCAAAACCAGCGCCCAGAAGCAAACCACCGTGGGTCGATTTTTGCCTCAATCGCGCCAGTCCCCAATAGGCCAGCGAACTACCGGCGAGAAAGGCACTGACTGGTTGGGTATCGTGCAGGGGAACCAGCAGACCGAGGCAGCCGATGGCGATCAGCACTGCCGCTGCACCGGCATCCCGCCCGTAGAGGCTGCGCGCGGCGCCCGACAGCGTCGTGAGAAAAATCGCGGTGAATAATCCGCTGGTCAGGCGAACTGCATCCGGCAGCGGCAGCAGCCAGTTGGTTGCTCTGGCGACGATGGCTGCGATCCAGTGAAAGAGTGGCGGCGATTCAAGCCAGACCTCGCCGGCAAGATGGGGTACCAGCCAACTGCCACCGCCAAGGAAACCGGAGACGACGCCAAAATGGATCGCGTCATCGCTCTTCCATGGGTCATGGCCGATCAAGCCGGCGAAAATATATACGAATGCAAGCGGAACGAGGGAGGACGCGCGTGGCGGCGGCAGGCTGCGGTAGCGCCACGTTCCGGTCATGGCGAGGCGGCGTCCTTACAAACAAAAAAGGCAGCCGAGGCTGCCTTTCCGTGAATGACCGAAAACTCAGGCCGCACGCTGTACCGTGCCATATTTCTGGCGGAAGCGCTCAACGCGGCCAGCGGTATCGACGATCTTCTGCTTACCCGTGTAGAAAGGATGACAGGCTGAACAGACTTCAATATGCAACGGCTTGCCGCTGGTCGAGCGGGTTGTGAAGGTGTTGCCGCAACTGCAGGTGACACCAATTTCAACGTAATTAGGGTGAATGCTGGCTTTCATGTCAATTCCTCAATTCTTTCAGTGCCCGGAGCCCGGACTTTGACCATCCGGAAAAGTGCGGGATTATCCTAGAAATCAATTGCCTTTGCAACGCTCGTTTCGCTTGAGACGCGATTCGTCAATTAGCCGATTAACCGATTAGCCGATTAGCCGATTAGCCGCGCCGCATGGCGTCAAAGAACTCGGCGTTATTCTTGGTGGCCTTGATCTTGTCGAGCAGAAACTCCATGGCCTCGAGGTCGTCCATGTTGTAGAGCAGCTTGCGCAGTATCCACATTTTCTGCAGGACATCGGGCTTGAGCAACAATTCTTCGCGCCGTGTGCCCGAGCGATTGACGTTGATGGCCGGATAAATTCGCTTTTCCGCCATGCGCCGGTCAAGGTGGATTCCAATGACCTGCCCATGACCCTGAAATGGCGGGCCGGCGACCTGGACGGGCTGATCCCGCTGGACAAGCACATGGCCCACAAACTGTGGATCCACATCGACCGGAACAAGATCGGGCCGGTGGACGAAGAAACGGAAATCCGCACCCACGAAAAAACCGAAACGCACGAGAAGGTCCACGAAGGGACCGTCGTCGAATAGATCAAAGGAAGGCACTAGGCATTAGG
>CAISUK010000494.1 GCA_903888645.1 uncultured Pseudomonadota bacterium
CTATCTCCTGTAAAAGAAACGAAAAAACCGGATCGGCGATACTAACCAAGCCAGTGTAACGGGTTTTTGATCTGGATCAAAAGACGGTTAGCCGCGGTTGGGAAGCGCAACCGGCTACGTCAGCAGCAGCCGGGCGTCGGCAACAGGAAAACCCAAGGATACTCTCCGCGATGCTAGACTGTTTCGGATACTCTCAAAACGCATAATTACTGCCAGGCCGCCATGCCGCGTATCTTCGACAACATCGACCAAGACTTGCTCTCCGCTTTGCGCGCGACGATGCTGGTGTCGCGGCGTGCGGATTTCTGCGTGGGTTATCTCAACCTGCGCGGTTGGCAATCGATCGACGATCTGGTCGAGATATGGAATCCCGCCAACGGTCAGATATGCCGCGTTCTGGTGGGCATGCAGCGCCCCCCGCATGACGAAATTCGTGAACTGTACCGTGCCGCAGGAAACGATAGTCTGATTGACAACGCGTCCGCTATCCGTCTCAAAGCCCAGTTCGCCTCGCACCTGCGTGAACAAATCACGATTGGCATCCCGAGTGGCAAAGACGAAGCCGGGTTGCGCCGCTTGGCGAAGCAACTTCGCGCCGGGCAAGTCATCGTCAAATTATTCCTGCCTTACCCACTGCACGCCAAGCTCTACCTATTGTTCCGCGACGACGTTAACAATCCCATCACCGGCTTCGTCGGCAGCAGCAACCTCACTTTGCAAGGTCTTTCCCGGCAAGGTGAGTTGAATGTCGACGTGCTCGAACACCACGCCACCGCGCGCCTGGCCAAATGGTTCGACGACCGCTGGAGCGAACGCTGGGCGCTTGATGTATCGGCCGATTTGGCGCAGATCATCGAAACAAGCTGGGCGCGCGAAGAAGCCATTCCGCCATACCACATCTATCTCAATATCGCCTATCACCTCAGCACCGAAGCTCGCGCCGGCTTGAGCCAATTCCGCTTGCCCGGTCGCTTTGAGAACGAATTGTTCGAATTCCAGAAGAGTGCCGTGAAGATTGCGGCGCGCCATGTGCACCGGCGTGGCGGCGTGATGATCGGCGACGTGGTCGGCCTGGGCAAGACGATGATGGCGACTGCGTTGGCGCGGATGTTCGAGGACGACCTCGGCTACGAAACTCTGATTATCTGCCCCAAGAACCTCGAACCGATGTGGGAACGCTATCGCACCGAATACGGTTTGCGCGGCATGGTCCTGCCGATATCGCAAGTCACCAAGAAGCTGCCCGATCTCAAACGCTATCGACTGGTTCTCATCGACGAAAGCCACAACCTGCGCAATCGCGAAGGCCGTCGCTACAAAGCGATTGCCGATTACATCCGCAGTTGCGATGCCAAAGTCATTCTGCTCACCGCCACACCCTACAACAAGACCAAGACCGATCTGTCCAGTCAGTTGCGTCTGTTCATCGACGAGAAGGCCAATATCGGCATTCGCCCGGAACACCACATGCGCAAGCACGCGATCAGCGAGGCCGAGTTCGAGCGCAAGTACCAGTGCAAGGCCAACTCCATTCTCGCCATCGAGAAGAGCGAGGAGTTTGACGACTGGCGCGAACTGATTCGTTTGTACATGGTGCGGCGCACGCGCAGCTTCATCATCCAGCACTACACCGAGGCGGACAAGCAAGGTCGGCGGTATATAGCGGGAAACGATGGCGAAAAGCGCTACTTCCCGGTCCGCAGGCCGTCGTCGTTGACTTTCCCGGTCAACGATGCCGATCCGAACGACCGCTACGCACGGCTTTACTCAGCCACTGTCGTCGACCAGATCAATGCCTTGCATGTCCCGCGTTATGGTCTGGGCAACTACATCGACCCCGTTTCAGAAAAAGGTGCGTCCGCAAGCGAAAGAAAATTCATCGACAACCTTGGCCGCGCCGGTAAGCGCCTCATGGGATTTTGCCGCACCAATCTATTCAAACGTTTGGAGTCCACAGGTTTTTCTTTCCTGCAATCGATCGACCGTCATATCCTGCGCAACCAGATCTATCTCTACGCCATCGAGCAGAATCTGGACTTGCCCATCGGCGTGCTCGATGCTGGTCTGCTCGACCTCGAACGTGTGGATGAAGATGCAGAAGGCATGGAGGGTGACCCCGAAGACCTCCTCGATGGCCTGGTCGATGCCGTCGCCGAGGAATCCGCTGCCGGCGATGGCATGTCCCGCGCCAAGGCGGTGTATCAGCAGTACGCCACCGAGTACAAACGGCGCTTATACCGTGACCACGGCGGGAACGAACCCATCCC
>CAISUK010000495.1 GCA_903888645.1 uncultured Pseudomonadota bacterium
AACTCCCCGGCGCCTGGTGGAACCCCGTCAATGCGCAAGCTATGCTCAACTTGCGCGTCCTGCGTGCCAATCACTGCTGGCAGCGTTACTGGAATAAGGCCGCCGCCGCTTGAGACCCTCCAACACTTTCGATTGCACCCTATGTCTTTCGAGATATTGCGATGACATGATGAGACTGCTAACCTGTTGCCTATCCAAATAGCAGCGGTGTCGTGGCCATGCAGAAGCACTACTCAAGGATTCTCGAGCAGGCGCAGGCATGGGCGATAGACCCTCGCTACCCTCTGCACAAGCGCGAACTGGCGCAGGTTTTGGCCGAAAATTCCGCGGCTCTGGCTGACGGCATCTTTCTCGACGATCCAACCTGGGCGACATTCGCGAGATTCGGCTGCTACGTCTGTGGCCGTCTCGGCGAAGCGCGCTGCGGAGAAGGCGAAGGACCCAACCCGGATTGTCCCCTTGGCTTTGGCCGGCCCTGACAGGCGGCCAATGGCTGACTGACTATTCGTCCTCGTCGCTGCCGAATCCATCGCGGCGCGGAACGGTTTGCGGATCGCAGACGATGGGCCGATAGATCTCGACGCGGTCGCCCGGTTTGAGGACAGCGTCGAGCTTGACCATGCGGCCGAAGACGCCGACTTTCTGTGCATCCAGATCAATGCCGGGAAACATCTTGAGAATACCGGAACGCTCGATCGCCGCCTGCACCGTGGCATCGTCCGGCACTTCGATGTTGAGCCAGATCTGCTGGCTGGTTTCGGAATAGGCGACGCCGATCTGCATGGCTCAGACTCCGCAATGCGCCGCCAAAGTCGGCGTCGGCATCGCAGGTTTTGCAGTGCTGCGGCGCGTCTCCAGCACGCGCTTGCCGGCCAGCAGCAGGCCGAGCACGAGGAAGCCACCGGGCGGCAGGATCATCAGCAGAAAACCGCCGTAATGCGGGATCACGGTCATTTCCATAAAAGCAAACGATTGCCCCAGCAGCAAGCTGGCTTGCGAGAACAGCGTGCCGCCGCCGAGCAGTTCGCGGATCAGCCCGATCAGGGTGAGCGCGCCGGTGAAACCCAGGCCCATGGCGAGACCGTCGAGACCGGAAGCCAGCACCGGTTGGCGCGCCGCGAAAGCCTCGGCGCGACCGAGCACCGAGCAATTGGCGACGATCAGCGCGATGTACATGCCAAGCACTTTGTACAGATCATGCAGATAGGCGTTCAGCGTCATATCCACGACCGTCACCAACGCCGCGATCAGGACGATGTAAACCGGGATTCGTACCTGCACGCTGACGTAGTTGCGCACGCTTGACACGAGCATGTTGGCGACCAGCAACACCGCCGTGGTGGCGAGTCCCATGCCGAGGCCGTTGGTGCCGCTGGTGGTGACCGCCATGGTCGGGCACATGCCGAGCAGTTGCGAGAAAACGACGTTGTTCTTCCACAGGCCGTCTTCGACGATGTCGCGATATTGGCTGCTCATTTCACGGCTCCTTTCCGGCAACCGCGGGCGGCGCGGCGAAAATTTCATCCTTGTGGGCGGCAAAGAATTCGAGCCCGCCCTTCACCGCCTTGACCACGCCGCGCGGCGTGATGGTGGCGCCGGCGAACTGGTCGAACTGGCCGCCATCCTTTTTCACCGCCCACTTTTCGGGCGCCGGCTGGCCGAGCGATTTGCCGTCGAAATCGTAGATCCAGCGCGCCTTGGCGGCTTCGATCTTGTCGCCTAATCCTGGCGTCTCCTGATGCTTCAAGACGCGCACGCCGACGATCCGGCCGGCCGGGTCGACGCCCATCAGAATCTTGATCTCGCCGGCATAACCGCGGCCGCTGACCTCGAATACGGCACCCTTGCTCGTGGCGCCAAGGCGAGGCAGATAAACGACAACCGCATTGCCGTCGGCATCTTTGACGGTGACTTGATCCTTGAGCAGATCGTTGTCGGCGAAACCGCTCGGCAATACCTGCGCCAGCGACTGCTGCAAGTCGCGCTTTTCAGCTGCCTTGATGGCGCCGTGGGTTGAATTGTCGGTGAGGGCCAGCGATGCACTGGCGGCCAGGGCAATCACGCCAAGCACGAGGCTGTGATAACCGAGCTTTTCGCGGAATTGATCGAGGTTCATGGTTGGTTAAGCACGGCTATTTGACGCGATCCGGTTCCAGCGCCACACCGCGCCGGTTGCGCCCGTAGATGCGCGGTTTGATGAGGCGATCGATCACTGGCGTCAGCGTATTCATCAGCAATATGGCGAAGGCAACACCTTCCGGATAGCCGCCCCAGGTGCGGATGATGTAAGTGAGCAAGCCAACACCCAGGCCGAAGACGATCTGCCCCGCCGGGGTGTTCGGCGACGTGACGTAATCAGTGGCGATGAAGAAGGCGCCGAGAATCGCCGCACCGCACAGCACATGGGTGCCGGCGTCGAGATAGCGCGCCGGATCGACCTGGTGCAGGATCAGCGCCGGGATGGCGATGCCCGCCAGCATCGCCGCCGGAATATGCCAGGTGATGATGCGTAGCCCGAGCAGGACAAAGCCGCCTAATGCCAGGAGCATCGCCGAGGTTTCGCCCAGGCTGCCCTGCCGATAACCGGTGGCCGAACCATGCGGCGCCACTTGCGCCGCCAGCGAGTGGAGCAGATCGATGCCGCGCGTCAATTCGGTCTTGGCATAGCCGAGCACCGAGGCGCTGGCGATGGCATCCATGTTGGCGAAGCCGTTCAGGGTGATGTGCAGGCCGTCGATGAAGCCCGGTGCGGCCGCGGCAGTGATCGGCAGCGGCGCCACCCACAGCGTCATCGGCACCGGAAAGGAAATCAGCAAGGCAACCCGTGCCACCATCGCCGGATTGAAAGGGTTCTGGCCGAGACCGCCGAAGATCTGCTTGCCGAATACCGAGGCGAAGATTCCGCCGAATACGCCGACCCACCAGGGCGCCCAGGGTGGCAGCGACATCGCCAGCAACCAGCCGGTAAGCAGCGCCGAACCATCAAACAAAATCGGCAGCGCCTTGCGTCCGGCCAGGCGCAGACAGAAGCCTTCGCCGAGCAGCGTCGCCAGCACCGTGATGAACCACAGATGAATGGCCGGCCAACCGAACAACCAGAATCCGTAGAGTGTCGCCGGGGCCAGCGCCGCCATGACCCAGAGCATGACGCGTGAGATGCCGGCGGTGATGTGCGCGTGCGGCGCGGAAACCGGCACGGCGGTGAATGCCGAGGCGGTCATGCGTCGGCTCCTTCGCCGGTTTTGGCGCTTTCCGCGACCGAGCTTGCCGCCGCCGAACTCGCTGCAGCCGCCTTGGCGGCGGCGCGGGCGGCTTTGCGGGCGGCTGCGCCGGCCGCTTTTTCGCGGGCTTCGCGCTCCAGCCTTTCGCTGCGTGCCACGGCCAGCCGGCGCGTGGCAT
>CAISUK010000496.1 GCA_903888645.1 uncultured Pseudomonadota bacterium
GCCCACGAATTGAACAATCCCATCAGCTTTGTGCTCGGCAATGTGCACGCCATGCAGAAATATGCCAGACGCCTACAAGCTTATCTGGCCGCCGTACATGACAAGACGGACGCGACGACGCTGGCGGATTTGCGCCAGCAGTTGCGGATCGACCGCGTCATCGAGGACTTGTCGCCACTCATTGAGGGCACGATCGAGGGAGCCGAGCGCACCCGCGATATTGTCGATGGGCTCAAACGTTTTTCCGCCATTGATCGCGAGGAATACCAGGCCTTCAATCTGGTGGAGATCATCGAGCGTGCCGTTCACTGGGTCGGTAAAGCCAACTCCAAACCTTTCCGGGTCAATCTGGACCTGCCAGAAAGCTTGCCGCTGCAAGGATCGGCTGGACAGTTGCAGCAGGTTATGATGAATCTTGTACAAAACGCCAGTGACGCCACCGTCGAAAGCCACGATCCACATCTGGAAATTTCCGCGCGCATTGCACAGTCAGGGCGGGTAACCCTCAACTTTCATGACAATGGACTTGGTATCGAAGCGGTCAATCTGGATAAGATTTTCGACCCCTTCTTTACGACCAAACCCGTCGGTCAAGGCACCGGTCTGGGGCTGGCAATCAGCTACGGCATAGTCGAAAGACACGGCGGCAAGTTAACCGCAGCCAATCATGCGCAAGGCGGGGCCGTCTTCACGCTTGAACTGCCGATCGTCGTCTAGCGACGGGCAATTCTGGCGACTACAGGGCTGCCATTGTCCGCAGCCCCTTGCCAGCCAGGTGATCGTCGCACCAGCGACTGAGCCCACATGCTTGGCGTGCAATTTGCACACGTAGCAACTTGGGGCGGAAGCGAAACCATGGGTTCCGCCATCGATACATTCCCCTTTTACCAGGAAACAATATGCTAATTTTTTGTACAAAGCGTTTATGCCGCTCAGGAGTTTTCCTGGGTTTGATGGGAGCGGCCACGCTCCAGGCTTTGCCCGCATCGGCCCACGATTACCCGACCTACGAGCGCGTCGAATTCGTACTTGACTGCATGCAGCGCAATGGCGGCGCCTACGCCCTGATTTACCAGTGCTCCTGCGCCATCGACAAACTGGCCGAGCAGTTCACGATCGATGAATTCGTCGAAATGCAGACTTCGGTTAACGCGTCGGACATGAGCGGGCAGCGCGGCGGAGAATTGCGCGGTAATCCGCAAATCCATCAGAGTACGAACCGCTACCGTGAATCGGTGCTGGCAGCAGGACGTTCATGTGGCATCCCGGCAAAATAAAGGTGGAATGCAGCCAGTATCCATGTGAATCACAGGCTCTTTTTGCGAAGTATCAGAATGACTTCGCCAGACATTCCGGACAGCAAGTGTGCAATTTGAGCGACTGACTGACCTGTTCAGCGATGGTGACACCCGACCAGCGGGTGTATCGTTTGCGGAACATTGTTGCAACGCAATATATTGAATAGTATCGAAAAGATACCCGAATATCGGATATTTTCCCAGTGAAAAAGCCGGCACGGAATGTGCTGATTGTTTTTCCGTCACGTGCGGGGCAAACTAATAATCCCGTGGGTGGCGTTCCCGCCAACCGGAAATTTGAGGAGAGGACATGATCACAAACAAGATATCAAAGGCAGCCTTTGCACTGGCCGTCTGCGGCGCAGCGATGAGCGCTACCGCCAATGACGACGTTGCAAAGAATATTGCCAATAGCAGCAATTGGGCGGCGCAAGCCGGCGATTTTGCGAACCACCGTTACAGCAAGCTCAAGCAGATCAACGCATCCAACGTGAGCAAACTGCACGTTGCCTGGACGTTGTCCACCGGTGTTCTGCGTGGTCACGAAGGTTCGCCGCTGGTGATTGGCGACACGATGTATTTCCATACACCGTTCCCCAACAACGTGTTTGCGGTTGATCTAAAGACCCAGCAGATCATTTGGAAGTACGAGCCGAAGCAGGACCCCACCGTTATTCCGGTGATGTGCTGTGACACGGTTAACCGCGGTCTGGCCTTTGCCGAAGGCAAGGTCATCCTGCAACAGGCCGACACCACGCTGGTCGCCCTCGATGCCAAGACCGGCAAGGTTCTCTGGTCCGTCAAGAACGGCAACCCGAAGATCGGCGAAACCAACACCAACGCGCCGCACGTCTTCGGCAATCTGGTCCTGACCGGTATTTCCGGTGGCGAATTCGGCGTTCGTGGCCGCGTTACCGCCTATGACCTGAACTCCGGCAAGGAAGTGTGGAAGGGTTATAGCGTTGGTCCCGACAGCGAAATGCTGATCGATCCGGCCAAGACCACGACCTGGATTGACGGCAAAGTCGCACCTGTTGGCTCGGATTCCTCCCTGAAGACCTGGAAGGGCGATCAGTGGAAGATCGGTGGCGGAACAACTTGGGGCTGGTACAGCTACGACCCCGAAGCTGGTCTGGTCTATTACGGATCCGGCAACCCGTCGACGTGGAACCCGAAGCAGCGTCCTGGCGACAACAAGTGGTCCATGACCATCTTCGCGCGCGACCTGAAAACGGGTGTCGCCAAGTGGGTCTATCAGATGACGCCGCACGACGAGTGGGACTACGACGGCATCAACGAGATGATCCTCGCCGACCAGGACATTGGCGGCAAGAAGGTCAAGACGCTGGTGCATTTCGACCGCAACGGCTTCGCCTATACGCTCGATCGCACCAATGGCGACCTGCTCGTCGCCGAGAAGTATGATCCGGCGGTGAACTGGGCGACGAAGGTCGATCAGGACAAGTCGTCGGCGACCTATGGGCGTCCGCTGGTGGTGGACAAGTTCTCGACGCAGCACAATGGCGAGGACACGAACACGCAGGGCGTCTGCCCGGCGGCGCTGGGCTCGAAGGACGA
>CAISUK010000497.1 GCA_903888645.1 uncultured Pseudomonadota bacterium
AGTTGTTCCAGTGAACTTGGCGCTGCTGACGATGGCAAACCGACCAGATGCGAAATCGTGGCTTTGCCGATCGCATTGCATTTGTTTTCAGGAGCGATTTAATGTCCGCGGTAATTCAGTCGAACAAGGCACCGCTTTTCTTCAACGAAGTAGTCGCGAAGTATCCGGAAGTCTCTCGGTTCGTCATTCTCAAGACAGATGTCCAGAGGCGCGGCGTCACCTACACCGAGCGGGCTCTCGCCCAAGCGGATCGCGCGCAACACCTGATGCAGGCGCGTAGCATCTTTCATGCGATTGGCGAGAAGAGTGCCCCGGTTCCTGTTTCGCTCTTGATGCGCGATGGCACTTCGATCCTGGCCGGGCCTCGCCCCGATTCAGTTGATACTTATCAAGTGGATTTCATCGATGGCCGTCTGGTGCTGGTTGATGAGGGCGAGATTCTTGAAGAAGTCGAGTATTGGCTGAAACCGGATTTCGTCGAAAAGCTCACGTCATCGGGCCGCCCGATGTGGCAGATCGCCACGCCGCGGCCGCAGCGCATGGATATCAGTCCCTATTCTTACTGCCATTATTGGGACGACGGCAAGGGCTGCAAATACTGCAACATCGCGGCCCATTACAACAAGGAGCGCAAGACCAACAACAAGCCTCTGCGGCTCGATGCCCTGGATATGTTCGAAACCGTCCGCGAAGCCATTCGACAGCCGGGTAGATTCGCCACGATCGGACTGACTTGTGGCTCGATACTCGGCGGCAATGAACTGTTCGCCGATGAAGTCGATGTCTATATAGAAGCCTTGCAGGCCATTGGTGAAAATTTCACTACCCGTCGCTTTCCGAGCCAATTGGTCGCCTCGGCTTTCAGCCCGGATCAACTGGCGCGCATTTACGAGCAGACTGGATTGCTGACTTACACGTCGGACATCGAGGTGCTCGATGAAGAAAAATTCAAGTGGATTTGTCCTGGCAAGGCAACCCGGCCCGGCTATCGGGAATGGAAGCGGCGGCTCGTCGAGGCCGTCCAGATATTTGGCCGCGGCTACGTCAATACTGCGGTTGTCGGGGGCGTGGAGATGGCTACACCACACGGTTTTGTGCGCGAAGAAGATGGCCTTCGGGCGACTCTGGATGAAGCTGAAGAACTGGCCAGCCAGGGCGTTGTCACCATTTCTTGTGTCTGGGTCCCCAATGCCGGCTCAGTCTTTCACAAGCAAAAAGCACCTTCGCTCGAATACTTCGTCTTGCTGGCGAAGGGTCTTGACAGCATACGCCGCAGGCATGGGCTGATTGTCGATATGGACAGCTATCGAATGTGCGGCAACCATCCGGACACTGATCTGTCGAGAATCTGATTCATGCCCGTGCTATGCGATCAAGGTGTATCAATGGCTGGCGACCCCTGTTTTCTCTTTCGCGGCGGGCGTCAGGATCCTCGTCGCTCGGTTCGGCAATATCGATCAGCCAGATTGTCGATAGCGCGTTGTCGGAATTCTTCTCCAGCTGCTTGCGATATTCCGTTTCAAAGCGTGGGCCTGAAATGATCGCTTTGTAAGGTTTGGCCGCAGCCTGGAATTGGTAATGTTGTCCTGCCCGCACGTAGATCGTGACCTGACTGCCAAACCAGATGCTGCGGACCAGATTGCGATTTGTGCGCGAGTATTCGTTTAGTTCGAATAGAACAACGCGTCCATCCTTATCGATATGTATGGAATCGTTTTCTTCAAGGTGAATGGTACCGTTCTCGTCTGTGGTGGCAATGATCTTGACCGTTCCCGGCAAGCCAAGAGCGTCGGTGAATTGCTTGGTCAAGCTCTTTGTCATAGTCACTCCTAGGTATTTGAATGGTGTGAAGGTGTGTTGGCCAGTGGCACAATTGCGAGAGAGGGAACGCTCGGTCAGTGCCTCAGCGGACCGAAGTGGCCAATGCCATTTTTCGCCCACCGAGAAAATCCGCCGCATCGCGGGCAGACTTCTGCGCGACTTCCCATTGGGGCAAGTGGCCTGAATCAGGATAGATGATCAGCTTCGCGCCTGGAATCTCCGCAGCGAATTGCCGTGAGCTCTCGACCGGGATCAGCGTGTCCGCCGCGCCATGAATGACCAAGGTCGGTATTCGAATGGTGGCTAGCGCCTCGGGTGACGCCAGCAGATGTGCTCCCGGTCGCATGGACATGAGAATCTTGCGGTGGCCGGGCAATCGCTGATACTCCGCCCAGCGATCGATGAATTCATCGGTGATCACGTTCTTGTCGTAAACCTCGGCTTTCAGACCCTGCGAAATCAGCGGTCGATTGTCAATTTGTTCAAGGACCTTGCGGCCGATCGGGTACTGCAGAATACGAAACGCCAGTGACGGGCTCTTGCCCATATCAGGCCCTGGTTTCCCAGCGGCGGCCAGCAGCAGCAATGCATTCAAGCGATTCGGGTAACGCACCGCGGTTTGCCAGGCAACTGCGCCCCCCATGGAATTGCCGGCCAGAGCGAATGGTGCCAGTTTGAGGCTTTCGGCGAAGGCATCGATGAGTCCGGCATAGGCAACGGCATCGGGCTGGTAATCGTCCGGCGCCTGGGTCAATCCATGACCCGGAAGGTCGAGGCTGATTACACGGAAACTACCCTGCAATTGATCGCTCCAGCGTTCCCAGGTCGCATAGGAGTCACCGTAGCCATGCAGCAAAACGATGGGAGGCGCATCGACACGACCCTGCTCACGATAATGCGCATGAATGCCGCCCGGCAAGTCGACGAAGTGGTCGTCTGACCCTGCATACTTGGCTTGCAAAGTTTCAAAAGGGATATCCGGGCCACGCAGCAGTAGCCATGCAACAAAAGGAATTGCAATAAGCAGAGAGGCGATCGCTCCGATGATCAAACGAATTTTTCTTGACATTTCCTTCTTCCAGAAGAGTACTGGCTCAATCAAATGAAAGTGAATTGGCCGTTTGCGGCAGAGCCAATGAAATATTCAGTAGCGCAATGTACCGGTAGAATGGGCTCCGGCCAAATACCAAGAATGACTAAACATATTTTCGCCGGCGAGGTACCTTCGCTTGTACGGATCGGCCTTCTTTTCGAATGATTTCTAGGGTTGGAGATTGAGATGCATCAGCGTGAACTAGGCCGATCCGGCTTGAAGGTCTCTGCACTGGGACTGGGCTGCATGGGGATGTCGGAATTCTACGGGCCGAGGAACAACGCAGAGTCGATCGCCACAATCCATCGGGCGCTCGAACTCGGCGTCAATTTCCTCGACACGGCCGACATGTACGGCGTTGGTCACAATGAGGAATTGGTTGGTCAAGCCCTCCGCGGCAGGCGCAACCACGTCATATTGGCTACCAAGTTCGGTAACGAGCGCGCCGCAGATGGCACGTTTCTCGGTGTCAACGGCCGGCCCGACTATGTCCAAAAAGCCTGCGACGCCAGCCTCAGGCGCCTCGGCGTCGAGTTCATCGACCTCTATTACCAACACCGCGTGGATCCCGGCGTGCCGATAGAGGAGACCGTTGGCGCCATGTCCGATCTGGTTGGCACAGGCAAGGTTCGCTATCTCGGATTGTCTGAGGCGGCACCGCAGACCATCCGCCGCGCCCATGCGGTTCATCATATCGCCGCCTTGCAAACCGAGTATTCCTTGTGGAGCCGGGAACCTGAGGCAGAAATTTTCGCGACTGTGCGTGAGCTCGGGATCGGTTTCGTTGCCTACAGCCCGCTTGGTCGGGGCTTCT
Source organism: uncultured Pseudomonadota bacterium (assembly GCA_903888645.1). GTDB lineage: Bacteria > Pseudomonadota > Gammaproteobacteria > Burkholderiales > Rhodocyclaceae > CAISUK01. Next base: position 3,729 of record CAISUK010000497.1, read on the forward strand.
TAACTGGGCAGATCAAGAGCGTTGAAGATCTGGATCCATCCGACTATAGGCGCACCTCGCCACGCTTTCAGGGCGAGAACTTCCAGAAGAATCTGGATATGGTGAAAGAGATCGAAGCGTTGGCGCGTGACAAGCGCTGCACCACGGCGCAGCTGGCACTGGCTTGGGTGTTGGCCCAGAGCAATGACATCGTGCCGATCCCCGGGACAAGGCGAATCGGACTGCTGGAAGAAAATATCGGCGCGCTTGACGTCCAATTGGCGCAGGCGGATTTCGACCGAATCGATAGCGTACTGCCCCCGGGTGCTGCAGAAGGAACGCGCTATGCGCTGGCGCACATGCAGGCACTGAATCGCTGAGCACGGGTATTTCACGGCGAGCAATAGCCAAGCTGGCGGCGTGCTCCGCGACCGGCATCAATAGAAGATTGGTCGGGGCTTGGTTGGGCATTTGGCGGAGAGGCATGGAATTGGGGAGCCGCATTGCCATTTCCATAAGCTTATCAAGATTTGAGATTTGGCTTCGCACGGCGCTTCCCTAAAATGGTACGTTGTTCGAATTCAATAACATTGCAGGGAGATGACAATGACCAAGAAGATGTCCGGCCGATTCAGCAAGCGCGGCCTTGGCGCACTTTCACTATTGGCCAGTGGTCTGGTCAATGTCGCTGCGGCAGCCGATGCGCCGCCGCCACAACTCGAAACCGTGATCGTTACCGGTACCCGCGAAGCCGGCCGCAAGGCCCGCGACAGCGCCACGCCGATCGACGTGATACAAGCCGAGGACCTTCTCGCCACTGGACAATCCAATCTGCTCGACGCGCTGAAGAACATCATTCCTTCGGTCAATTCGCCGGCG
>CAISUK010000498.1 GCA_903888645.1 uncultured Pseudomonadota bacterium
CGTCGAGTCGGCCCAGAAGCTCGTCAACCAGCGTACCAAGGCGATCATCCCGGTGCACCTGTACGGCAACGTCTGCGATATGGACGAGATCATGGCCTTTGCCAAACGGTACAACCTCTTCGTCATCGAGGACAACGCCGAAGCTTTCGGCGGGCTCTACAAAGGCAGGAAGACCGGCACGATCGGCCACATGGCGGCGTGCAGCTTTTGCCAGAACAAGACCTTCACCACGGGCGGCGAAGGCGGCATGGTGACCACCGACGACGAGGAGCTGGCCTGGCAAGCCCGGAGCTTCCGGGACCACGGTTATGACGTCAAGCGGCGGCTGAGCCTCCTGGAGCTCGAACAGAAGTTGCCCTACATCCACAATCTGGTCGGCTGGAACTACCGAATGACGGAGATGCAGTCGGCCATCGGCCTGGCGGAGCTGGAGAGAATCGACACCTGGAATCTCCCCACCCGAAAACGCAACGCCCGCATCGTCATCGACTCCATCAAGGATCTGCCGCAGATCAAGTACACGCCCATCGACACCCCGGAGCGTCAAAACGGCTGGTACGTCATGGCGTTCTCGCTCGACATCGAGAACATGACGTGCACCATCAGCCAGTTCGTCGATGCGTGCGGCGCCGAGGGCGCCCCCTGCTGGCGGGTCTTCTGGCCCCTGTGTCACACGGAGCAGGCCTACCGCCAGCACAAGTCCTTCGGTCGAAGCGGGTTCCCGTTCACATCAAAGGAGTACGCCGATCCGCAAAGCGTGGATTACAGCAAAGTCGAGGTGCCGAATGCGCTCTGGCATCAAAGCCACACCTTCACATGCTTTGCCTTCCCCACGTACAGCGAGGACGACTGCCGCCAAATCGGCAAAGCACTGGCCAAAGTAATAAAAGCCTATTCCAAGTAGTGCCGCGATTGCAAGTCCCGCGCCGGTGCGGGAGGAGATTGCTTCGCTGCGCTCGCAATGACATACGATGCACAGTCATGTCATTGCGAGGAGCGAAGCGACGAAGCAATCTCAGGCGCACGGTTTATGGAGTGTGGTAATAGGAAGACATCCTATGTCCGACAAGATTCGATGGGGCGTAATCGGCTCCGGCGGTATCGCCCGACGACGAACGATTCCGGAAGGCCTTGCGAAGGCGAACAACGCCGTGCTGTCTGCGGTGTTCGACAAGGACCCCAAAGTCAATGCGGAGGTGGCCAAGCAGTTCAACGCCACGCCTGCGACCGACCTGAGTGCACTGCTGACCGGAAACATCGACGCCGTGTATGTCGCGACGCCGGCTCACATGCACTACGACCACGTAAAGGCATGTGCCGAAGCGGGCAAACCTGTGCTTTGCGAGAAGCCTCTGGGCATGACCGTCGCGCAGGCCCAAGAGATGATCGCGATGTGCGACCGGTGCGGCATCCAACTCGGATGCGCCTTCATGATGCGGTTCGTCGCCCAGCACCGGGAGGCGCTCAAGCTCATCCAACAGGGCCGGCTCGGCCAACCGGTTTACGCCCGGGCACAGCTCTCCTGCTGGTACCCGCCCATCGAGAATGCCTGGCGCCAGGACCCTGCCACGGATCGGACTCGAATCTACTCACGCACATACTGATTCTAATATAACGGCA
>CAISUK010000499.1 GCA_903888645.1 uncultured Pseudomonadota bacterium
GCTTGTCCTGAGCCTGTCGACGGAGTCGAAGGGGCGGATGCGGTGGTCACTGGTCTAGAGGCCGCCTCATTGACCTTGACGGCGGTGAGTTCCTCGAGACGGTTGAACGCCGCCTCGTCTAGCTCGACATCTTCGCTGCACCACTTGGCGATGGTTTCAAGATCGTACTGGCGGATTTCGAGATTTTTATCGTAATTCCTAAAATGAAAATAGTTGCTCATGTCGCTTACGCTCATGGCGTTAGCAGCCATCGGATACATCAACCGGCGGGCTTTGTATTTAACCTTAATGGGTGCATCGTGGATACCAGACATCCTAGACTCTTGGTACTTTTGGCATTGTTTGTCGATCTCGGAAATGTCCAGTTGGATGGTGAGATCGGCGAGAATGACTGTGTTTGAGACACCCCCAGCCCTAACCTTCAGGTAAAAGCGGTTGGCTTCGGCTTCGTCCATGGGGAAAACTATTGCTGGTTGCGTGGCAGGCGCGGTGGCGGGTTGCGAGGCGGTTGGAACAGGGATATCGAACTCGATGGTTCCTGTCTGGATCGGCCCCAATTCGTAAGCGGCCGTGTGTCGGCCGGGCTTGAGATTGGGCTTGAACCATTTGCCTTCGGCGTCCGGCCTTCCAACGCCAGCGTATGCTCGCTGATTATCTTTTATCGGATAGTACCATGTTTGAAACTCAGTGTTGGCGCCGGCCTTGATTGGCGACCCTGTGATCACATCGCCGTTGTCATCTACAAGCGTTGGCCGGCGAATTAGAAAGTAAAACTCTTTTTCATCCAAAGTCACCGTAGCGTCATATCCGAACCCTCCAACTTCGATGTCCTTGTCCGTGAGGTTGCGAACAAAGATCGTGAATTGGATGGCTTCGTTGTCATTCCAAATCTTGCTTTCCATGCGGCTCTCAAGCCCGGCGGGGGACTTGTGCCATTGAATGGGCTGGCTCGCCGGGCCGGTGGCGGGGTGTGTGCTTGCCCCTGAGCTTGTCGAAGGGGCGGGTACTCCGCTCGCTTCAATCCCATCGATTGCGTAACGCCACGCCCGCTCTTCTGGCTCGGACCGTGCGGCCTGGCGCAAGGCCGGAAGGGCCGTCTTGGCCTTGGGACCGACCTCCCCTAGTTTTAAAGCGGCGGCTCGGCGCACCGGCAAAAACTTATCCTTCATACACGCGACCACGGCCTCGATGTTCTCATCACTCAATGGCAATGGTATGCACCACAGGGCCAACGCTCGGATGCAGGGGATGTCATGTTTCACCAACGCGATGGCGATGTTTTGCCAATCCACTGGTCGAAAATCCTTGCTCGACTCCAAGGCGGTTAGGAATGCCACTGACTGGCCTAGAGTTGTGGGGTTTGTCGGGGACTCAGCGCCGCGTTTGATCAGCTTGGCGGTAGCATCGATGAGCGTGCTGCTTACAGTAGTGGTAGCAACCGTCTCCTGCTCCTGGGGGTCATCCTTGTAGGCCGCCAGAAGTCTGTCCATGACTTTGATAAACGCAGGCAAATCATCCTTGCCACCCAGAGACTGGATA
>CAISUK010000500.1 GCA_903888645.1 uncultured Pseudomonadota bacterium
ATCGGCATGGCGAAACCGCCGCAGACCACGTCGCCGAGCACGTCATAGAACACGAAGTCGAGGTCTTCGTCGTAAGCGCCTTCTTCTTCAAGGAAGTTGATGGCGGTGATGACGCCGCGACCGGCACAACCGACGCCAGGTTCCGGGCCACCGGATTCGACGCACTTGATCCCGCCGTAACCGACCGACAATACGTCCTCGAGTTCCAGATCCTCGACCGAACCCGCTTCCGCAGCCAATTCCATGACCGAGTTCTGCGCCTTCGAGTGCAGGATCAGGCGGGTGGAGTCGGCCTTCGGATCGCAGCCAACGATCATTACCTTCTTGCCTGCTTCGGCGAGGGCGGCGACCAGATTCTGGGTGGTGGTAGACTTGCCGATGCCACCCTTGCCGTAGATGGCGGCCTGACGCAGTTTTGCCATGATTAACGCTCCTTGTTGAAGTATTCGAAAACGGGTGTTCCAGTGTTTTTACTGTCTCGCACCGCTCTTATGGCAAGGAGCATGCCAATCGCCGGAATGTTTGCCAACACCTTGAAATGAAAAATAAGTTTGGCGAAACCGTGGCGTTTGTGGCAACGCCGAAAACCGACAATGAAGGTTCGCTTTGTCGGTCAGACAACAATGCCCCGACACTCCCTCGCGAGGCCCGTCTGCCGATCAACCGCTGCAACCTGCCGGCGACCATACTCGGCAGTGTCGCATTCCAGAAGCATCCTGCCGCGCTCGAAATAGACGGCGTCGCGGCCCTGCATGCCAGCCTTTTCGCGCGACTCGACGGCAGCGCCAATGCCGCGGCAAGGGCACAGCTTTTCCGCGATTACCTGACGGTGCATTTTCGTCTCGACCATCTCGAGGATGCCGGCCTGACGCCAGGTTCGGGTAATCGCGCCAAGGCCAACTGGCTGCGCTTGTTGCGTGGCTGGAGCTTCGACGCCGACGGCCGCGAAGGCGCCGTGCTTAAAGGCTGGGTGGAATCGCGTTTCGGCCTGCTGCCGCGCTTTCATGGCGAACCCCTGCGCGACTACAGCGAGCCAGCCTATCGCCGCTACCAGGAAATGCGCGCCACCGGGCTCTACGGCACCAATGCGCTAGAGGCACAGCTCGACCTGCTTTATGCCTATTGCCAATACGAGTTTGCGCAGGAGCAGGATGGGCAGGCGCATCTGGAGCTTTATCGCGGCACAAACCGGTTGGGCGAACATGAGGTGCTCGCCGAGAACGACGGACGGCAGGTAGTGCTATTCAATAGCCTGAGTTCGTTTTCGAGTTCGCGCGAGCGGGCCGACGAATTCGGCGACAGCGTTCTTGAGGTTCGCGTGCCAAAGGCCAAGGTCTTGTTTCATTGCCACCTGTTGCCTGGCATCCTGATGGGCGAGGATGAGTTCCTGGTCATCGGTGGCGCTTACGAAATCGGCTAGCAAACTGATCGATTGATGTTTGGGTATCCTGGCTTCGTCACATCCTGCACTTAGTCCACTCTGTGGAGTACCATTCTCAAATGCAAACCGCGAAACAGGCCCGTCACTCTGAAGTCAATTGCGTCTGTCCCGGTGCTGCCAGCGAAAAGACGTGTCGCATTGCACAGCGCCACTTGCGCTTCAATCGAGGAATCCGCTTAGCCCATTGTTGCTGTGCCTTGTCGTCTTTGCGACAACAGGCTGGGCGCGGCCCGCAACCAAGCACCTTTGCGGGCACGGCGCGCTTCTTGCACGAGAGCAATCATCATCCAGCAAGGAGCCATCATGATTACCCCAGAATTGCGTCTTGCCATTGCCAGCGGCCTCCACGACGGCAGCATCGTGCCCTATGTTGGCCCCGGCGTGCTCGCCGATGTGGTGTCCATCCAGGACGGTCAGCCCATTCCGGCGACCAGCGAGCAACTGATCATCGGTCTCAACAACGGCAAGCCGATGGCGCCCAAGCTGATGTACGAATTTCCCCGCGCCGCCATGAATGTCGAACTGAAGCGCGGCCGCAACGCCGTGACGCGTTTTCTCGACGCCACCTATGCCAGCAGCACGTGGACCAGGGCGGCGGTGCATGACTGGTTAGCCGGCTTCATGCCGCGCTATGTGATTGACATCAATCGCGATGCGCAGCTGCTCGACACCTATGCCGGCACGCCGCACATTCTGGTGCTTGGTTGCGCCCGTATCGGTGGCACCGATTATCGATTCAAACTTTATACCCATGACGGCGCCGGCTATTCGTCTATCCAGCCGGAGCAGGCCGATCCGTCATTGCCGGTACTGTTCAAGCCGATGGGTGCGCCGCGCCCGGAAGCTTCCTACATTGCCTCCGATGCCGACTATGTCGATTTCATTACCGAGCTGATGGGTGGCTTCGCCATCCCGCTGCACGTCAAGAAACTCCGCGAGGGCAAGCGTTACCTGCTGCTGGGCATGTCCCTCAACCGCGATACGGAGCGCATGGTCCTGGCCGACCTGATCTATGCCGCGGCGACGCCATCGGGGTGGGCATTGATCTCCGAACCGACCGACAAGGAGCGCCGCTTCTGCAAGAAACTGGGACTCGAGGTGATTGAAGCCGACGTCATGGAGTTGATTGGAGCGACGGTTGCGGCTTGACTTCCCCTTGCTCGGCGGCTATCCGATAATAGCGGTCTTGGCCAAGTTGGCCGGGACCGCCGGTGAAGCCCATGCTGATCAACTGCGTCACCTACCAGAACGGAAAGAAACTCGCCGACATTCCGATCGCCGACATCAGCGACTATGTCGTTCGGCCGGATTGCTTCGTCTGGGTGGCGCTGCGCGACGCCACCGATGCCGAACTGGCAGAAATGCAGGAGGAATTCGGCCTGCATGAGCTGGCCGTCGAGGACGCCCGTCATGGTCATCAGCGGCCGAAGATCGAGGAATATGGCGATTCGCTGTTCGCAGCGATGCACCTGCCGGAAAGCGATGAAAACGGCGAGTTGCGCATCGGCGAAGTCAACGTCTTCATCGGCGCCAATTATGTGCTGTCGGTGCGTAACCGCAGCCGGCAGGATTTTCTCGGCGTGCGCGCCCGTTGCGAGCGTGAACCGAACCATCTGAAACTGGGTTCGAGCTTTGTCTTCTATGCGCTGATGGATGCCGTGGTCGACCGCTATTTCCCGCTGGTCGACGCCCTCGAATCGGAACTGGAAGCCATCGAAGCCAAAATATTCGTCAAGGGCTCGGCACGCTCCAACATCGAGCGGATGTATGGCCTGAAGGGACAAGCGATGTTGCTCAAGCACGCCGTTGCGCCACTGATGGAAGCAGTGAGCAAATTGCATGGCAGCCGCGTGCATGATGTCTGCGCCAGCAGCCAGGAATACTTCCGCGACGTCTATGACCACCTGGTGCGTATCAACGCTTCCATCGACACCATTCGCGATACGATCGGTACCGCGGTGCAAGTGAATCTCTCGATGGTCACCATCGAAGAGAACGAGACGACCAAGCGCCTTGCCGCCTGGGCAGGTATTTTCGCCGTGGCGACAGCTTTCGCCGGCATCTGGGGCATGAACTTCAAGAACATGCCGGAGCTGCAGTGGGAATACGGCTATCCCGTTGCGCTGCTCTTCATTGCCACGGTGTGTGCGTTTCTCCTGCGGCGCTTCAAGCGTGCCGGCTGGCTCTGAACTGCGACGATGACAAGCACAACCATGCTTGAGAAGGGCATGACGCCGAGCGTCATCGTCAAGTTTCTCGACGAGTATGTCATTGGCCAGGACGACGCCAAGAAGACATTGTCCGTGGCGGTCTACGTCCATTACCGGAAGATCGAAAAATCGCGCAGCGACAGTGCCGACGTCGCCAAGAGCAACATCCTGCTCATCGGGCCCACCGGCACCGGCAAGACGCTGCTCTGTGAAACCCTGTCGCGGGCGCTCAAGGTGCCGTTCGTGACCGCCGAAGCGACATCGCTGGCGCAGACCGAATATGTCAATGAAGAGATCGAGGCCATGCTGCAAAGGCTGCTCGACAAGGCCGGTGGCGATGTCGGCCGGGCGCAGCGCGGCATCGTCTTCATCGACGAGGTCGATAAATTGCGCTCGGTCAGCGGCCAGTCGCGGAGCGCTTCCGGCGAGGCCGTGCAGAACGCGCTGCTGAAGATCATGGAGGGCACGCCAGTGCGCCTCAAGGGCGGCGAATATATCGACACCAGCCACATCCTGTTCATTTGCGGTGGCGCCTTTGCCGGCCTCGACAACATCCTGCGCAAGACCGCAGCCTTTGGCTTTCTGGCCACATCGAAGGACGATAATCAGAAAGTACTCGATCGCCTCAATGCGCGAGTCAAGCCGACTGACCTGTTCGAGTTCGGCCTGATTCCGGAGTTCGCCGGCCGCTTGCCGATCGTCGCCCGTCTGCACGATCTGTCGAAGCAGGCGCTGGTGCGCATCATGACCGAACCGCGCAATGCCATCGTCCGCCAGTTCCAGGAAATTTTTCATGACGAAGGCGTCGAACTGGTCATCGCGCCCGCAGTGTTCGAGCAGATCGCCGATCTGGCCATCGAATACAAGATCGGCGCACGCAGCCTGCGCGGCATATTCGCCGAGATGATCACGCCGGTGCTTTATGCGGTGCCCGACCGCCCGGATATCCGCCAGGTGGTTTTCGATTCGCTGTTTGACGAGGCTCGATTGGTTTGCTGAGCGACGCTTGAGCAGGGCGCTGAATAGCTTTCGGCCAAAGCGAAAAATGAGACCATTTCAACCGCATATTTCCCAGATCGACGGGGCGGTTTCGATAGAAAAATAGGCGCCGAATTTCGCCTTTCAGCCAATCCGCCGTATTCGCCAAGCAGCGACTGCTTCGCTACCTGCAGCAGATGCCGGCGCTGCCACCATTCGACGAAACTGGCCGCGCCACCCAGATTCTCGGATTTTCTGCAGAGATGCGCATGGCCGCCGCATCGACTTACCAGCGCAGCGAATTACCGCAGCAGCGTCCTTGAGTCTACGAAAGTCTCTGGTCGTCGTCCCGGCGCAGGCCGGGGTCCAGTAGCACGGTCAATCTGTATCGCGCTGCCGTTCTGGATCCCGGCCTGCGCCGGGACGACGGATTTGGGGGGGTGATTGCGGCGCGGGACACCCGATCAGCATATCGAATCGTACAGATCGCACCACTGCGGGTTGGATGCTTCGATCAATTTGAGTTTCCACGCGCGCTGCCATTCCTTGATTGATTTCTCGCGGCCGATGGCAGATTCCATGGTCTCGTGCAATTCGAACCAGACAAGATCGTGAATCGCGTATTTCCTGGTAAAGCCGTCGGCGAGATCGTTCTTGTGTTGCCAAATACGTTGCACAGGATTTGAGGTCACGCCCACGTAGAGCGTGCCGTTCCGGCGGCTGGCAAGGATATAGACGCAGGGTTGCTTCACGATCGCAGCTTATAACGCAATCCCGCCACAGCTTCGTCGTCCCGGCGCAGGCCGGGACCCAGCAGCACGTTCCATCGTGGCGCGCCGTCAACCTTATTACGGCAGCGCCGAGCGCAGACCAAGATATTCAACGAATGGATCGAAATCCCGGGCGCTGTACAACAGGGGCAATTCGCTTTCGATGCAGCTTGTGGCAATCAAGGTATCGATTGTCTTGCGCACGGTGATGCCTTGCTGCCGCAACAGGCGGAAGTTCCTGGCCGCCTTGATGGCTATTGCCTGCCCCGCCAGGTCGAAGCTCACCAGCGTAGTCATGAGTTTTCTCGCCCGGTTGAAGTCACCGTCGCTGACAAAACCCTGCAACACTTCCGCAAGGATCAGGTCGCCCGTTGCAATTGGTTCCATGCCAAGCAGCGAATCGAGCTTTTCCGCCTGTGGCGTCATGGTTCCGCGGAAATAGTCGATCCAGACGCTGGAGTCGACCAGGATCACAAGTCAGTCCTCATCGCATTGAGGTCGCCCTGCCAATCGAGCTTGCCGCGATAGCGCTTGATTTCCGCTTGCTGCTGCAATTGCAGCAAAGTGCGTAGCCCCAACTCCACCACCTCACGTTTGGTTTTCAACCCGGTTGCCCGCAACGTGCGATGCATGAGGTCGTCATCGATCACAATGTTAGTTCGCATGGTGTGTAGCTCTCCGCAAAAATATACACATTGTAGCCTCAATCCGTCGTCCCGGCGCAGGCCGGGACCCAGTGAGGCGCCACAGCCCCGCGAGGCGCGGTTACTGGATTCCGTTCTGCAACGGAATGACGAAAAAATACAACTGAATGACGACCCAATCTCCGTCGTCCCGGCGCAGGCCGGGATCCAGCGAGGCGCCACAGCCCCGAGAGACGCGGTTACTGGATTCCGTTCTGCAACGGAATGACGAAAAAATACAACTGAATGACGACCCAATCTCCGTCGTCCCGGC
>CAISUK010000501.1 GCA_903888645.1 uncultured Pseudomonadota bacterium
CAGATCTGTTCTACATAGTCGAAGGTATACGGCCGCTGCGGATGGCGGGCGACCTGAGCGATCTGCCAAGGCGTCAGCTTGGCATAGATATCCTTCGTCAGGGACTGGCTCTTGGCTTCCAGGCGGCTGATTTCTTCCGAAATATCGACCGCCGAATCGTCCTGGACGAAGCGCAGCTGTTCGATCTTTGCCTCAAGCTCGGCGACCGGCTGTTCGAATTCGAGAAATGTCGTTTTCATTTTGTCATTCTGGCTTTGGTCGCGCAGTTTACCAGCGACCGGCAAGGCGTGCCTGTTGCGCTGGCGACGCGCATCCACTCGCCTCGAAAGGCATTGCTGATTTCGGCGAAAAATCGCTTGGCCGATGGTTTTCCGAGCAGATCATTCCTCGGAAAAGTCGATTTGCCAATCGTCGTCTTCGCTGACCGCCGCGACCGGCCGCGCTGCCGGCGCATTGGCCGCCAGGCGGCGGCCGGCAGCGGCGAGTCGTCGCGCCAACACCGCGGTAAGGCGCTTGTTGAAGCGTTCGAGAAGTTCTTCCGACGCCAGCGAGAGGGCGTGGACACTGATTTCAATAAATGTGATTGGCGACATGCTGATCACGCTGGCGCTGCGCCGGCCGATGGACGGGTCAAGGTAGGCCATCTCGCCCACCACTTCGCCAGCGTCCAGCGTGTCAAGCCGCCTTCCGCCAACCGAGACCTCGACTTCGCCGCTGACGAGGATCGCGAAGTGCCCCTCCTTGTCGCCCTCACGCATCATCAGCGCACTTTCGCCCAGCTTGCGCCAGGCGCTGATGCGCAGAATCTCCCACAGTTCCACGTCCTCGAAATCCTCGAAGAAGGACAGCTTGCGCAGTACCGCATAACGCTCGGCATCCTGGGCGTGATCGTTCTCTGTCGCCACCATCTGGAAACGGACGCCGGAGAGATCCTTGGCAAAATCGGCGCCGCTCCGGTAGCGGGCGTAGAGATCCTTCTCCAGTGCCTTGCGCACGATCGTATCCATTTCGACCGGGACGGCCGGATTCAACTGGCTCAACAAGGGCGGCTCGGTATTGATGATCTTGTACACGAGATCCGCCTGATTGCGCCCGCGGAAAGGCTGCCGGCCAGACAAGAGCTGGAACAGGACGATGCCCAGGGAATAAATATCGGTCTGCTGATTGAGCGGATAGTCCTTGATCTGCTCCGGTGACATGTAGGTCGGCGAGCCGACTCCCATGACAAAGGTCGAATCCGTTTCGCTCTTTTTCAGGACATTGAGACCCAACCCGAAGTCCATGATCTTCACGTTGAAACTCTTGTCGACCAGAATGTTGGCCGGTTTGATGTCGCGGTGCACGACGCCGCGGCGATAGGCGTGATCCAGCGCCATGGCGCACTTGAAGACAATGCTGACGGTGGTTTGCACATCCAGCAGGCGATCGAATTTACAGTAGGCGTCGAGAGGCTCGCCGCTGAAATACTCCATCACCAGATAGGCTTGGGTGGACTCGACCTCATAGTCGAAAACCTTGATGATATTGGGATGGTCGAGCTTTTGCGAAACGTCCCATTCGGTTCTGAACAATTTCAGCAGGCGACGGTTCAACTTGCCTTCATCAAGGAAGGCACTGGAAAACCGCACCAGTTTGACGGCCACTGGGTCGGCACGGTCCGGGTGAGAACACAAATAGACGGTCGCCGTAGCGCCGCGCCCAAGTACGCGCAGCACCTTGTACCGACCGATCGACGACGGAATCGCCTCATCCAAGCCGCTCATGGCGGAGAAATCCCCTTCCGAATGTTGACTAATGCAGGATGCTATTTAACTGAAGCCGGCACCAATGTAAAGATGTCTGGCGCACGCGCAGTGCAATCCAGCAGAAAATCCGGCTTGGCGCCGGTGCGGAACGATCTGGGAAAAAACATCGGCCAGCGAACCCGGCGCCAGCTAGAGAACGCCGCGCCGGCAACGGCTTTGAGGCTATTTTGCCGGCAATGTGACGCGCCCGGCGGCACCGCTGCGCGTCAGCCAGAGCGATAGAAAAAAGCTGCCGGCAATCAGGCCAACCACTGTTGTGCCGAAGAGCAGTTCCTTGCCTTGGCTCCAGCTGGCGACCGTCGGCAGCGCAAGCCTCGCCAAACCGAGGGCCGCCACCAGCAGGCTGATACCGCCGACCACGAGCCCCATCACCCGCGAAGCGACCAGCGCAACTTGATCGGCGCGAACAATCAAGCGAGATATCCACAAGCCGTTGATGCCATCGGTGACGAGCATGCCGAGCATGAACAGCCAGCCCAGGAAGAGGGCATGCTGCCAGCCGCCAATGTGCGTTGCCGCCAGCGCAAAAAGTGCCGCCTGGCTGATGGTGTCGAACGATAGGGCAAACAGCGCCCCAACCAGGGCGATCAGACCGGGGCTGGCGGCCTGCGCCAGGCGCCCGAGAAAGCGGCCCTTCATGCCGACCGGCTGGACCATCGCCAGCGGATGGGCGCGCAGAACGGCGACCACATTGACGGCCCCCAGCGCGGCCAGAAAACCGATGGAAACCCAGGCGCCAAAAGCCTCCAGCCACTGCGGCACCTGCCATTGCTGCGCGAGCGAACCGACGACCAGGGCAATGACGATCACGACAGCGCCGTGACCGAGCGAAAACAACACCCCACAGCAACGTGCCAATCGCGGATTGGCGCGCATGTTGAAGCGCGTCAGTCCGTCGATGGTCGCAAGGTGATCGGCATCGAAACCGTGCTTTAGTCCAAGCACGAAGATCAAAACACACAATGCGAACCAGTCGTGCGGCAGCGATTCCATGACATCTCCGGGCAAACCACATGACGAATATGGCGAATACAGCGGCTCGATTGCATGAGCGTCTGTTCAGTCTGCTTACAAGCGTCGTGCCAGCGACTCATGGCACTGATTCAAAAAGAAAAACCGTCACGGCATGATGTCTGTCGCAGGAAGGGAAGCTTTCGCTATGGTCGGAATATAGCAAAATAACCTGCCTGTCTCATTCGTCGCCGCTTTCAAGGCATATCCGCCAAGCATTGGCGTATTGGCAGCTGTCGCCGGATCCTGTTCGTCGATCAGAAATTGACGAGATTGGCGTCGGGGCGCGAGGCATGTGCATGCAGGTCGTTCATGCCACCGAACACGGCTGGCTTGGCCAACCTGTCTGCGCTGATACCACGCACCTCGGCACACGGTTTGCAGACGAAGATCGTCGCGTTGGGGTGCGAGAACACCTCCGCAAATCTGGCCGGCGGACCAAACGGCACCATTTTTTCGTAGGCGCCGTCCAGAGCCACGTTTACCGCATCGTGGAACAGCATGATCATCACCGTGTCGCCGGCCTGCAGCGCCGATGCGGCGAAGATGAATGGTATGGCGGCACGCGTGACGGCAGTCGGACCCCATGTGGTTGAAATAGCGTAATGCATCGACTTGCCTCCTTTGGTAGTTGCGACGGATCGAGAAGCGCAATAGAGTCACCCATTTGACCAGTCACTCCCTGCACAATGGAAAAATTGACCAACCTGTGCGTCTATTGCGGTTCGAGCAGCGGACGGATTGACGCCTACGCGAGGGCAGCCCGCGAGTTCGCCCATGCCATGGTCGAAAGAAATATCGGCTTGGTTTATGGCGGCGCCAGCGTCGGCATTATGGGCACATTGGCCGATGAAATGTTGCGCCTGGGCGGCCAGGCGGTGGGAGTGATTCCCGAGTCGCTGCTGCGCCGCGAACTGGCGCACCCAGGGCTGAGCGAGTTGCATGTCACGCCTTCGATGCATGCGCGCAAGACGCTGATGGCCGAATTGGCCGATGGCTTCGTTGCCCTGCCCGGCGGCATTGGCACCTTCGAAGAAATATTCGAAGTGTGGACCTGGGCGCAACTCGGCTTTCACAACAAGCCCTGCGGCTTGCTCAATGTGGCAGGCTATTACGACGCGCTGACTGCCTTTCTCGACCACGCCGCAGCCGAGCAGTTCGTCGGCGTGGAGACCCGCAGCATGCTGTTCGTCGAGTCTGAGCCGACCGCGCTGCTCGACCGCATTGTGACTTGCAAGCCAGCCGTGTTATCCAAATGGGTTGGACATGGCGAAACCTGAAACTGCGGTCCGTCGCGGCCTCTGAGCGTTGTTCGATATCCACCGTCTAATGCGCGCCCTCATGCCTTTGCAAGTCTAGCCCGGGCCAGGGATTTACTTTATTATCAAAGTTGATCATGCCTGTCATGGGAAGCGTTCGCAGTTGAATCTGCAACTAGTTTCTCAGGAGCCTTCGGATGCGTTGCAAATCGTGGGAAAGCAATTTCAAGACAATAGAACCGAGACAAAAATTAGTTCTGATTGGTATCTGGAAGGTGCGGCGGCAGACGGTAATGTCCTCCTCGTAGACATTACGACTTTTCCCTTTGTCATCGGCAAAAGCTGGGATTGTCAATTGGTACTGGTCTCGCCCATCTTGTCGCGAAGGCATGCGCGCATTGATTCAGATGGAGGCGAATGTCTGCAGATTGAAGATCTGGGAAGTACCAATGGCACCTACCTCAACCGGGTACGCATCGATGGGCCCAGGCGCATAGACAAAGGTGACATTCTGCATTTTGGCACTTCGGAGTTCCGTCTCAAGCGCCGCGATGATGAGCGAAACACGCTCCGCTCGGTTGGTCGGGATGAAGATGACGATCGAACGCTTGCCGCCCTAAGGCATTTGAGCTTGCCCCAAGCTTTTGCGCTCAAGGAAGCCGAATTTTTGGAGTTGCTGGCACAAGACCTGGTATGCGCCGCCTTTCAGCCCATCGTTACGTTTGAAAATCGCGAAACAGTCGCATTCGAAGTGCTTGGCCGCGGCCGGCATCCGGCAATACCCGCGTCGCCGTTGGTGCTCTATTCGATCGCTGCCTCCCTCAACAAGGAGGTTGAACTCAGCGAGGCCTTCCGCAGAGCAGGCGCGCGGTCGGCAGTTCAACAAGGCATCGCGGCCAGGTTGTTCATCAATGCCCATCCGAAAGAAATTTTTGGCGACTTGCTCTACGCCTCGCTCGAACGCGTCAGGCAATTGACGCCGGCAGTCGAGCTGGTACTGGAAGTGCCGGAGAAGGTCATGGCCGCCATAGACAAGATGAAAGCTTTCTCCGAACGGCTGAGGGATATGGATATTGTCTTAGCCTACGATGATTTTGGCGCCGGGCAGTCGCGGATCAATGAACTGGCCGAAGTGCCGGCGCGCTTCGTAAAGTTCGACATCAGCCTGATTCACAACATCCAGTTTGCATCGGAAAAGAAACAGCAGGTCGTCTCGCGCCTGGTGTCACTAGTCCACGAACTCGGCTCAGTGGCCTTGGCGGAGGGTGTGGAAAGCGAAGCAGAAGCCCAGGTCTGCAAACAAATGGGCTTCGATCTCTGCCAGGGCTACCTCACTGGCAGGCCAATAATCAGGTAGCCACGGTTCCCGACAGAGCAGGGAATCGGATAAGAAAAGCCACCCCGACGGCCTGAGCCGTCGGGGTGGCAAGGGGTCCGGTAAATAAGTGCCCTGTCAAATTTTGCGGAGACACCTCTACTGGGTTGACTTATCTTGGCATGCACATGTTTGTGCTGGAGCAGGACTTGCTGATGTCGCAGGCGCCTGCGTGCAAAGCCATGTCTGTGTGCCTGGACAGCTGTGCGGAGTATTACCAACTCTACCAGCGTTAATAATGATAGCTGCGACTCCCAAGGCAACCGCCCCAACAAGAATAGCCGCAGTAGTTGTGCTTACTGTTATTCCATTTGTGCTCAATTTTATTCCTCCAATATAAGCGTTAGACCCATTGTCTTACGACCGTTCACCCAAGGAAGAGACATAACTTCCCGGATCAAAGACTACCAAACGATTCAGTATTTGTACATCATGCTTTCGCACCACACGATTGTTCGCGTTTATTCCCTTGGCTTGGGCTCTTGCGTGTTCATTGATCCAACTTCACGCCTTTGCATTGAGTCGGGCTTCAAGCGCGCGCAATGGCTGGCGATACTGCTCCCCTAATTTCTTGTGCCTGGCGTGGATGGATCGGGCATTGAAAGTAAGCGCCCGTGCCTCGTCTCGCTTGTTGAGATCCAGCAGGCATTGCGCCAAGGCGATCTGGGCATCAGCAAGATCGGGGCTGAGTCGCGGATCGAAGTCCGTCGCGCCTAAAGCGACAGCTTTGCGCAAATAGGGCTCGGCGATGGCCGGCTTTTTCAGCAATAGCTGAGCCTTACCGGCGATAAGACGCAGTTTCTGTTCGGCTAAGGCATAAAAGGGCCGTGCCGAATCGGCCTCGATACGAGAAATCGTTGGCAGACTCAATTGCACAGCCAGGTTGGCGTCGCCTGAGGCCAAGGCTACGTCACCACGTAACGTCAGGATGGCCAATGCGGACGGCGAAAGCTTGCCGGTGGTCGCCGCATCAGGAAACCATTGTTGCGTTCGTTCCACTGCCTCGCTAATCCGCTGCTGTCCAAGCATCGAGCGAATCGACTGAGTGCGCCGAAATTCGCTCTGAGGGCCTTCATTGGCAGGATCGGCGCTATCGGCCGTTGCCGGAGCTTCTTCAAGGAGTCGATCCGCATCTGCATAACGACCAAGCTTGATGAGAATTTCCGCCTTTCTTTGCTTGAATTCGGCGCTGCGAACCAGCGAGTCTCCGACACTCCTAAATTTCAGTTCGAAGCTTAGGGTGGCATCGAGCCCATCTTCCAAATTGCCGTAGTTGGCGACATCTGACGCAAAGGAGCCGAGGACGAGCCATTGCATCATAGTTTCTTGCGCACCCGGAGCGCGCTCAAGAGCCCGAACTGCGCGCCGATCATCATCGATCCCTTCACGTGCCGCACGACCCGTCGAAAAAAGAAAATGTCCCAATTCGTTGAGATTGACAATGGTATCGACGTGGTCATCGCCGTTCAACTTGCTGGCCAACTCCCAACCTGAACGAAAGGCCACTTCGGCACCGGGCAAGTCACCAGTCTCATGCTTGAACATTCCCAAATACGTATGCAGATTAGGCAGTAAATCAGAACTGGTCCTCGCTGCAGGACCTTTTGCCGCAGCAATCGCTTCCTCTGCGACCAACTGCGCTTGGGCAAATTCCTGGCGAGAATTGTGGACTCCCGCGGCGGAAAAGAGCGCGGCAACGAGGGCACGGTCGGGGGGGTAACGTCGGTAAATTTCAATAGCCTGTTCGACAAATCCGGATGCTTTTGCAAGGTCCTTTTCGATGTAGTAGTCGGCCATGCGGGCAAAAAAAGTGGCGCGTAGCAAGGAATCCTGATTTCTGCGTCGATCGAGAATTGCCTCTGCCTCCTGCAGCGCGGCTAACCATTCGCGATCCTGCAACTGGCTGGTCAGTGCGGCTGCCAGGTCAAGTAAACTCTCAGCGAGCTGGGTACTGACACTGCCATGAGTCTCTCGGGAAAGCTGAACACGCTGCCGCTGGATTTGCGCTGACTTGCTACTCAATCCGAGTTCGAGATAGAGATCCCCCAACGCCTTGAGAACTTCAAGTTTCGCCTGAGGTACGTCAGTGAGGCCGCCATCGATTTTCTTCGCACCAATATCCAGCAGTTCCCGAGCCGTCGTCTGCCTAGCCTTCTGCGGATCAGACTGATTGCTCGAATTGGCCTGGAAGATGTCGAGCAGGAAGGCCTGCACCGCCCGCGCCGTCTGTGCTTCGGTACGCGCCACCTGCGCCTGCCACAGGGCGATGCCGAGACCGACTGCCAGCGCGACCAGGACCGCCGTGGCCGCACCCACCGCCAGCCAGTTGCGGCGGACGAATTTGCGGGTGCGATACCACGCTGAGTCGGCCTGCGCCAGCACCGCTTCGCCGGCCAGGTAGCGTCGCAGGTCGTCGGCAAACAACTGGGCGGTGGCGTAGCGTTCTGCG
>CAISUK010000502.1 GCA_903888645.1 uncultured Pseudomonadota bacterium
CGCCCCAGATGACGAGCAGGTATTTCTTGCCGGTGGCGTTTTTCATGGCATCGAAGATGCGCTGCATTGGCGCCGTGAAGTCGGCCGTGGACAGGGGAACGAACTCCTCGTGCACGACCTTGGCCTTGCTCTTGATCGAGTCCATGGCGTCCTTGAAGGCAGCGATGCCGTCGCGGCCATAGACATAGTCGGGCGCGAGGAAGGCCACGCTGTCGCCGTCTTTGAGCGCAACGGCGGTGGCCAGCGCGTCCTGGAAGGAATTGCGGCTGGCGCGGAACAGGTAGCGGTTCCAGTTGGCGCCGGTCAGTGAATCGGCAATCGCCGGCTCGACCATCAGGATCTTCTTGAACTCCTCGGCCACCGGCGCCATGGACAGGGCACCGCCCGACCACGAAGTGCCAACGGCGATATCGGCCTTGTCGTCGGCCAGCGCCTCGGTCAGCATGGCCTTGGACAGCTCGGGCTTCATCTGGTCGTCCTTGACGATGACCTCGATCTTGCGGCCGATCACGGTCATGGTGTTCTGCGTCAGGTACTCCAGGCCCAGACGCAGGCCGCGCTCGGTGTCGCGCGCGTAGGCTTCAGACGGGCCGGTCTTGCTGGCGATGAGGGCGATCTTGATCGGCTTGGTTTCCTGTGCCGTCACCCACGGCGTGGCCAGCAGTGCCGCGGCGGCACATCCGGCTATAAAAATCTTCTTGAACATGGTTGTCTCCGGTTGAATAAATGGAAGTGGCGTGGAATGGGTCATGCCGGATGATCAGTTGACGGCGCGTTGCTGGCCTTGCCAGTAAGGCTCGCGCAGCACGCGTTTGAGCAATTTTCCGCTCGGGTTGCGCGGCATTTCGTCGACAAAATCGATCGACTTGGGGCATTTGTAATGGGCCAGGCGCTCGCGCATCCAGTCGATGATGTCGCTCTGACTGGCCTGTGCCTCGGGCTTGAGCACGACGCAGGCCTTGACGGCCTCGCCCCACTTGGCGTCGGGCACGCCGATGATGGCGCCGTCGGCCACGGCCGGGTGCTTCATCAGCAGGTTCTCAATCTCGGCCGGGTAGATGTTCTCGCCGCCGGAGATGATCATGTCCTTGATGCGGTCGTGAATGAAGATGTAGCCGTCTTTGAGGTAGGCGCCGTCGCCAGTGCGAAACCAGCCGCCGCGTGCGTTGCGGCCTTCCGGGTAGGCGCTCTGCGTGGCCTGCGGGTCGCGCCAGTATTCCAGCAGGTTGCGTTCGGACTCGATCCAGATCTCACCGGTGCCGCCTTCGAGCGCATCCTGACGCGTGATGGGATCCACAATGCGCAGGCGCGCGCCGCCAATCGGCTTACCGGCCGAGCGCAGCAGTTCGGGCCGCGTGGTCGCGTCGCGGTGGTCCTGTTGACTCAAAAACGTGGCCGGGCCCGAGACTTCGGTCAGACCATAGACCTGCAGAAAGTCGCACTGAAACAAGCGCATGGCGTCTTCCAGTACCTGGTCGCTGATCGGTGAGCCGCCGTAGGCGATGAGCTGCAGGCTGCGGTAGTCGCCCTGCGCCGCAGTGGGCGACTGCAGCATGAACAGCAGCATGGCCGGCACCAGAAACGAATGGGTGATGCCATGGCGCGCGATGGCGTCAATGAAGGTGGTAGGGTCAAAGTCGGCATAAGCTGCGGTCTGGCCGCCGGTGTAGAGCGTCAGCAGC
>CAISUK010000503.1 GCA_903888645.1 uncultured Pseudomonadota bacterium
CGTCGGCTTCGCTCCGAGCCGCGCCAGTGACTCTGCGTAAAGCTCCCACACGGCAGGATAAACGGGCCGAGAATGCGTATCGAAGAGAAAATCGTCGACCTGTTCGTAGCCCGCCAAATGGATTTCACCAACCTGTTCGGTCGAAATCGCCGAAAGGTATTCGCTCGCATCGAAACCGTGGTTGCAGGCACTGACGTAAATGTTGTTCACGTCGAGCAGCAATTGGCAACCGCTGCGACGCGACACCTCGGCGAGAAAGATCCACTCCGGCACCTCGGCACCGGCAAATTGCAGGTAGCTCGAAACATTTTCGATCATGATGGTGCGACCAAGAAAATTCTGCGCCCGGTCGACGCGCTCGCACACTGAGGCCAGTGCTTCCTCGGTATAGGGCAGTGGCAATAGTTCATTGAGAAAACGGCCATCGACCGAAGACCAGCAAAGATGCTCGGAAACGGCGGCTGGCTCAATGCGATCTGCCAGTCGTTTGAGTTTTTCGAGATGACGAATGCTCAAATCGTCGCTCGAACCAAGCGAAAGACCGACGCCGTGCAGGCTGACCGGATAACGGTCGCGCACTGCTTCAAGCACCCGCAGCGGTTCGCCGCCGGCACCAAAGAAATTCTCGCTGTGCACCTCGAACCAGCCCACCGACGGCAAGGTATCGAGTACCTCGCGGAAGTGGGCGGCGCGCAGGCCAACGCCGGCGGTAGCCGGCAGGCAGGGCGCAAGGAACGAGGGCACAGGCATGATGTTGAACGACTATTTGGGAAGCTTACTTCTTCTCTTCGCCGCCAGCCGTCAGCTTGCCGCCCATCTTCTCGCAGGTGCCCTGGGGGACCAGCTTGAAGTCGTTCGGATCGTTGTCGACCTTGCCCTGGCCGGCGCAGGAATGCTTGCTGTATTTGCCACCGCAGTCGTTCTGGCCGGCCTTGGCAACGCCGTAGCATTTGTCCTTGGCGTCGTCGGCGGCCAGCGCCGATCCGGACACGGCGGCCACGCCGAGTGCGAGCAGACCGGCGACGGCGGATTGAATCAGAATATTGGATTGGTTCATGGTCATCTCCTTGGGGGGTTGGTAGTTACAAAATTTGGGAACCAGGGAAAGTTTGGCTTCCGCTACTTTCGTCGTGGCACGCCGCTAATCCTTACAGGCGCCAGACTATTTTAGTCAACTTTTCTCGAACAGGTCACGGCAGGCGCTGCGCAAGAAGGCCATCTGCCGCTCGAAGCGTCGGCAGCCCACGCAAATCACCAGATGCAGACGCAGGGAAATCTTCTCCCCAAACGACAGGCGCCGGTCCAATGCTTGAGACATCAACAGGCTGGCTTGCTTGCAACTGAGCATCTCAGGCTCCTTGAAGTTTGTCCTGGCCGAACCAGCGCTCAGTCAAACAGAGACGCAGATGCGTTCTGGCGCGATGCAGCAGCACCCAGCAATTAGACGTGCTGATCGTCAGTTCCTTACAGATTTCCTCTGTCTCCAGGCCGAGGAACTCACGCATCATGAAGACGCGGGCCGGCTTCTCCGGGACGTTGTCGATGCAGACCTCGAACACTGTCCAGAATCGCTTCTGTTCCAGCGTTGCTGCGGGATCGCCCCATTTGGAAGGTAACTCGGCCCAGTGCCCACCGGCGTCGAACAGTTCATCGAAGTCACTGCCCTCGCTGTCGTCGCTCATCTGTAGTTCCGGGCTGCGAACGC
Organism: uncultured Pseudomonadota bacterium; assembly: GCA_903888645.1. Taxonomy (GTDB): domain Bacteria; phylum Pseudomonadota; class Gammaproteobacteria; order Burkholderiales; family Rhodocyclaceae; genus CAISUK01. The sequence continues at coordinate 1,706 of CAISUK010000503.1, forward strand.
GGCGGCGTACCTCATCGACAATCTTGTTGCGCAGAATCGAAAACACCCAGGTCTTGAGGCTGGCCTCGCCGGCAAAACCCGAGGCATTGGTCAGGGCCGCCAGCAAAGCTTCCTGCACGGCGTCCTCGGCGGCCGAATCAGAACGCAACTGCAAGCGCGCGAAGCGGAGCAATTGCGGCCGCAAGGCGGCGAGATGACTTGTCAGGGAATCATTCATGGCGCATTAACGAAAACGCAGCGGCGCAGTCTAGCAGACGTCGAACCAGCGCAGACGTCCTCAGGCAGCCGCGTTGAGTGCCTGACCAACCAGAACACGCTCACCGGGCAGAACCGCCCGAAAGCTGCTGCCTTTGCCAAGTGTCGAACTGATCTCGAGGCGGCCGCCATGGCGTAAAAGCACGTGCTTGACAATCGCCAAACCAAGACCGGTTCCACCAACGGCCGAAGAGCGGCCGCGGTCGACGCGATAGAAGCGCTCTGTCAGCCGAGAAATGTGTTCGGCGGCGATTCCGATACCGGTGTCGCTAACCTCGAAAACTGCCTGGCCTTCGCACAGCGTCCACCGCAGGTCAATGCGACCACCCGCCGGCGTATAGCGAATGGCATTGGCAACAAGGTTGGCAAAGGCACTGCGCAACTCGTCGCGGCTACCGCGCAGCCAGCTATCGGCGGGCGTTTCCATGTCAATGGTATGGCGTCCCGCCGACAGTGCGCGCCCTTCGTCAAGCAGCGTGGAGAGCAACTCTGGCACGTCAACAGCATCTTCCCGCCCGGGCGGCTGCGATTCGTCAAGCCGGGACAATGTCAGCAGATCGTTGACCAGGCGCTGCATCCGCTGCGCCTGCTCGTACATCATGCCCAGCTGATGCCGCTGCAAGGCCCGGGCGCCAGCATTCGCGGCAACCGGTTCTTCCACCATGCCTTCGAGAAAGCCGAGGATGACGGTCAGCGGTGTGCGTAGTTCGTGCGAAACGTTGGCGATGAAATCGCGGCGTACCGTGTCGGCACGTTCGATGGCGGTGACATCGCGGCTGATCAGCAATCGACCGCTGTCGGCAAAGGGGATCAGGGCCAGCGACAGCGTTCGTACCGGACCGAATGGA
>CAISUK010000504.1 GCA_903888645.1 uncultured Pseudomonadota bacterium
CGGTACTTTCCGAAGAAGAACATCGCCGCGCTGCGGCCTTGCTGGACCAATCCAACTCATGACCTACTTTTATCTTGCAGCGGCGGCGCTGGTCGTCGTCGCTCTGGCGCTGTTGCTGCGCCCGTGGTGGCGCGCCGGTCGCCGTCTGGCCAGCGCCGACTTTGGACGAAAACATGGCCTGGCTCGCCGAGAGCCTGGGAACCAGGGGCAACGAGACGCCGGATGAGACCATCCGCCGTTACCTGTCGTCCAGTTTCTTCAAGGATCACCTGCAAACCTACAAGAAGCGCCCGATCTACTGGCTTTTCAGCAGCGGCAAACAGGGGGCTTTCCAAGCACTGGTTTATCTGCATCGTTACCACGAAGGCACGCTGGCCCGCATGCGCGCCGAGTACGTCGTCCCGCTCACCGGCAAGATACAGTCGCGCATCGAAATGCTGGAAAAAGACAAGGACGCCGCCAGCTCCACCCCCGCCCGCAACAAGATCGCCAAGCAGATCGAGTCGCTGAAGAAGAAACACGTCGAACTCCTCGCCTACGACGAAAAACTCCGCCACTATGCCGACATGCGTATCCAACTCGATCTGGACGACGGGGTGAAGGTGAATTACGGCAAATTCGGGGATCTGCTGGCGGAGGTGAAGGCGGTGACGGGAGGCGCTGGCGATGAGTGACCGCGCCATGACAAGACCCCTGGCGCTCCCGCCCGCTGCACTGGCCGACTACCAGGACTGGCTCAAGACCATCAAGCAGCGCATCCATGCGACACGGATGAAAGTCGCTTTGGCCGCCAATGGGGAATTGATTTCCCTCTACTACGACATTGGGGCGCAAATTGTTGATCGGGAGTCCCATGCCCAGTGGGGAAGCGGATTCATCGACGCCTTCAGTCACGACCTGAGACAAGCCTTCCCGGAGGTCGGCGGTTTTTCGTCCAAGAACCTGCGGTATTGCCGTGCTTTCTTTCGCTTCTACTGCGACCCTGCAATTTGGCAACAGGCTGTTGCCAAATTAAGCGAGACGCCCTGGGCGGGTACTGAAAGCCAGCTTGCCGCGTTGCTGATGGAGATTCCCTGGGGCCATAACATCCAGCTCTTTACCAAGTGCAGCAGCGTGGCCGAAGCCGGTTTTTATATCAATCAAACCCTTGAGCAAGGTTGGAGCCGTGATGTGCTGGCACTGCAACTCAAGTCAGATTTGTATGCCCGCGCCGGTAAGGCCGTGACCAACTTTTCCCGCACCTTGCCATTGCCACAGTCCGACCTCGCCCAGCAAACCCTCAAAGATCCTTACACCTTTGACTTCATGTCGATGACGCTGCCGTACAACGAGCGGGATGTCGAGCGGCAACTCACCCAGCACATCACCCAGTTCCTGTTGGAGCTGGGCAAAGGCTTTGCCTTCATCGGTCGCCAGTACCACCTGGAAATCGCCGGTAACGATTACTACATCGACTTGCTGTTCTATCACGTCACGCTGAAATGCTATGTGGTGGTAGAGCTCAAGAACCGCAAATTCATCCCCGAGTACGCCGGCAAGCTAAATTTCTACCTGTCGGCGGTAGACAGCCTGCTTAAACGCGACGACGACCAGCCCACCATCGGCCTGCTGCTGTGCCGCGACAAAAACAACATCGAGGTGGAGTTTGCCTTGCGCGACATGAACAAACCCATGGGCGTGAGCGAATACACCTTGGTGGAAACCTTGCCAGACAACCTGAAGGGCGCAATGCCGACGGTGGAGGAAATCGAAAGCGATTTGCAGCAGTTGAATGAACAGGCAGGGGGCGACGAATGATTGAACATGCGCTTAATCAGCGATACAGCAGAGGGAATGGCCATGTTTCATAGCGGTGGCGCGCGTTCCGCTGGCGGTAATTTGTCCCCAGAAAATCAGGCTCTCGTAGCTTTGCTTCTGGATCAATTCATAGAAAGCGTTGCTGGGATCGTTGAGGTTCGCTCAATTCGTCGGGCAATGGTTCGTTCGTGTCTTTCTTGCAGTCTTATCGTTGTGATGGACTCTCAAAGCGTATGGGTTGCAGCTGAAAAGCAATCAGGGATGCCCACCACGATGAGCTTTGATCACAGTACCCGTAGATTCACTGCGAACGAAATTCTTGAGGCGGCCCAATGGGAGTTCGGATTCGATGCGCCATTCGTAATCGGATTTCCATCAGAGTTACTTGGAAAAGGTAAAGAAGACCGGGTTCAATCGATTGAAGCGATTGCCATGGCACATGTTGAATCGGAGCTCCAGAGGGTTCAGAAAATGATGCAAGTTATTCCCGTAAATCCTGTTTTTGGACCAGTTAGCTACGCTGTAGATCCTCATCTCGCATTCGTATTGATGCCATTTACGGACGAGCTAACGAATAAGGTTAGATCGTGATCGCGAAGCGAGCCACGATCTGAACCGTTTGTTGGACGAGCCCGGTCCTGAGGGGCGATTGGGCCGCACAGTAGATATGTATTTTGGAAGTATCTCAGCTTGAGGCTTTGCCGGGA
>CAISUK010000505.1 GCA_903888645.1 uncultured Pseudomonadota bacterium
ACAGGTTCGTCACGACGATGGCGTCATAATTTGCGGGGTCCGCCAGTTTATAAACGGCTTCGCGGATGTCCTCGAACAGCTTACCCGTAACGAGTGTCTCCGAATTGAAGGGCACGTAGCCGACCGACCGGCGCGCGCCATAAAAATGCGAAGTGAATGTCAGGCCATAGACGCAGCAGGCGGAACCGGAAAGCACCGTCGCAGTGCGGCGCATGCGCAAACCGACGCGCAACGAGCCGAATGCCGGACACATCGACTGCGGCTGGTCATGCGGGCCTTTCGGATAATCCGCTGCATAGGTGTCCAACGCCTCGCTCTTGCCGGCAGAACGAGCCGCCGCCTCGAGCTGATCCTTACCCGAATGACAGCCAAGCCCGTCCGCTGCCAGCGCCGCCGGGTTGGCGACGCCCCCAGAGACAGGCATTTCGGCTGCGGAAAGGTCAGACTGCGTCATAAACGACTTCCAGCGATTCCTTGAAGACTTCGTTCTTGCCAACCATATCGAATAACGTGGCCGGCTCGAGAACGATATTCCTGCCCACCACATCGCTCGCGAAGAGGCCGAGCAGTCCGTCCTGAGTCATCGGCTTCGGCCGCACTGGCGGCGCCCCGGCAACGCTCAAGGCGAGTTGTTCGAAGAGCGGCGCCCACTGGGTACCAGGCCGGCCAATGATTTCATAACTGGCGCTCTTGCGGCGGATGTCCTCGTTGGCCGGAATGGCGGCGAGCACCGGGATCCCTGCCGCATCGGCGAAGGCCTGCGCCTCGCCCGTGCCATCATCCTTGTTGATGACCAGACCGGCAACACCGACGTTGCCACCAAGTTTGCGGAAATATTCCACCGCTGAACAGACGTTATTAGCCACATAGAGCGACTGAAGATCGTTCGAGCCGACGACGATCACCTTCTGGCACATATCACGGGCGATCGGCAGGCCAAAGCCGCCGCAGACAACGTCGCCGAGAAAATCGAGCAGAACGTAATCGAAACCCCAATCGTGAAAACCCAGTTTTTCCAGCGTCTCAAAACCGTGAATGATGCCTCGTCCACCGCAACCGCGGCCGACTTCGGGGCCACCGAGTTCCATGGCGAACACGCCATCCCGCTTGAAGCAGACGTCACCGATCGCCACTTGCTCACCGGCGAGTTTCTTCTTCGATGACGTTTCAATGATGGTCGGGCAAGCCTTGCCGCCAAACAGCAGGGAAGTCGTGTCACTCTTCGGATCGCAACCGATGAGGAGCACCTTCTTGCCCATTTGCGCCATCATGTAAGAGAGGTTGGCCAGCGTAAAGCTCTTCCCAATCCCGCCCTTGCCGTAGATGGCGATAATTTGGGTTTCTTTGGTCACTGGCCCAGTCGATACGGGGTCCGGCTCGATCGAAGCCTCGGTGCGCAGACGGTCATTCATGGTGAACTGCACCACGGATGCAGGGGGCGTTCCGCACGTGCTGCTCATGTGCAATTTCTCCAGTCGAGGATCATTTTCAGGCAGGCTGGATCGCCAAATGCCGTGCGGTAGGCAACAGCCGCATCCGTCGCCATTTCCCTGTGGGTAATCAGGCCGTCAAGCGAGAGCCGGCCGGATTGTGCGAGTTCCTTGACGAAGACGAGATCCTGTTCCTGCCACTGCGCCGCAATGCGCAAACGCGCCTCGCGCATGAAGGCCGGGGCAAACGAAAAACTCAGGGGCTCACTGTAGAAGCCGGCCAAAACGATTTCACCGCCGGGCGCCAGCCGCGAGATGAGTTGGTCAAGCAGCGAGGGATCGCCGCTGACATCGCAAATCGTCCGGTAATCGCGGCGCGCATCTTCAGAAGGATGGATGACGCGGTAGCCCTCAGCCCCGGCACAGCGTCCGGGGTTGGTCTCCCAGACCACCGGTTCGCCTCCAGCGGCAACGGCAAGCCGCGCCAGCAGGCGCCCGAGCACGCCGTGACCGACAATCAGGTCCAGAGGCAGGCCCCTGCCATCGGCGATGGCATGCTGCGCCGTGGCCGCCAAGGCCAGCAAGACGCCCTTTTCACCGAGATCCTCGTCAATGGCCACGACGCGCTGCCCGGGGACAACGAGCCGCGAGGCGGCACCACCAAATAGACCGCGAACATCGCCGAAACAACGGGCGCCGGGAACGAAAACACGATCTCCGACTGTGCTCCCTGACAGCGGTCCGGCAGCACTGACGCGGCCGACAGACTCGTAGCCTGGAACAAGTGGATAACCCATGCCTGGAAAAGCCGGCATTTTGCCGAACCAGAGGAGGCGCTCGGTGCCTGTGCTGATGCCGCTCCACTCGATGTCAACTACGACGTCGGCATCGCCGGGATCGGACAGCTCAAGCCGACTCAGCGTCAGGTGCTCGGGTTTCTCAAGCACAACTGCGACAGTGTTCAATCTGGTCATTGCCAAGTCAAGGGCCGGCTAAGAGGTATGTCGGGCGAAAAATTTGGTGTAACTATAATCTGACTTTTAAAAATGTCAATCAAACTTAACACTGCATGCGTCACGGTCGCGCGACAATCAGCCCCGGTTGCAGCGGCAGACTTGTCGGAACCACTTTCAGGCGACTGAACCCTGCGCTACTCAACATGCGCGCGAGTTCATTCCGGCGAGTTGGACGGTGGTCTACGGTCCATCCGCCAACAAATCGAAAAGGTGCAAGCGAGCGCACGCGGCCAGCACTTGCGCTTGGACAAAAGCGGGCATCTTTCGGATAGCGGGCGGGTACGCCGAGGTCGGGCAGAAAAGACCATTGTCATTTTCGGTGCGGCGGTACGCTTACCAACGGACCAAGCCGAGAAGGCAACCGCGTCACGCTGCGCGCCGTGCGACTTCCTCGGGAAGCAGTCGATTGACTTCGATCATTATGTGGGCGCGCAAATCGGCTGCACCGCTACAAGGCGGAATCGAATCGATGGCCCCTTCAACCAAACCTTTCAGGCGCTGCACGGCCCCGGCGATGCCGAGTTCCCGAGCCGCACTGGGGCGATCGAGCGCCTCGTCACGTCCGACCGGCTTGCCAAGTTTTTCTGGATCGCCAGCGGCATCGCGGATGTCGTCGGCAACCTGATATGCCTCGCCAAGCCGTTCACCCAGCAAGCGCCACGGCCCATGGACTGCACCGGCCGCGATCGCACCGGCCTCGGTAGCGGCACCGAACAGCACGCCGGTCTTGGCTCGCTGGTAGTCCGCCAGCGCCACCACTGGTTCACATTCCCAAGCCTGGCCTGCGACAATGCCTCGCGGCGCCCCGACTGCTGCGGCGATGGTGGACAACAGGATGGGTAATCGGCTCGGCGCCCGTTCGGAAACACGGGCCAGGATCTGAAATGCCAGCACAATCAGCGCATCGCCGGACAGCACCGCCAGGCGCTCGCCAAAGGCGCGGTGAACGGAAAGTTTGCCGCGTCGCACCGAGGCGTCATCAAAACACGGCAAGTCGTCATGAACGAGCGACGCACAATGCAGCAGTTCGATAGCGGCGGCAGCGGCATCCGTCACCTCGGGGTAGTCCTCCCCGCAAGCGCGCGCAACAGCAAGGCAGAGCTTGGGCCGGATCCGTGCTCCACCGGGAAACACCGAATAATGAAGGGCCGACGTCAGCTTGGGCGGACACTCCTGCAAAGTCACCGCCGCCAAAGCTGCTTCAAGTGCTTGTTCGATCCGCGTCGTGCCGTCCATCTCGCTCCCCAAATTCCCTGCCAAACCGACCATGGTTTTTTCGTCTGTCATCCG
>CAISUK010000506.1 GCA_903888645.1 uncultured Pseudomonadota bacterium
CCGATTTTCCTCTGCGCTCTCTGCGTCCTCTGCGGTGAATCGCATTTGAAAGGCACCTCATGAGTTTTCAACCAGTCAAGTTCTACCAGACCGGCACCTTCACTGTCGGCAACCGCCTGCTTGAGCCTGAGCAGCGCAGCGTCCAGGCCGACGCGGCGCGAGCCAACGCCCTGAATTCAGGCCACCGCGCCTGCCAGGGCTGCGGCGAGGCGCTCGGTGCGCGCTACGCCATTGACGCGGCAATGGCAGCCGCCGACGGGCAATTGGTGGCGGCCAACGCCACCGGCTGCCTGGAGGTTTTTTCGACGCCTTACCCGGAAACTTCCTGGCAAATTCCCTGGATACACTCGCTGTTCGGCAATGCCGCCGCGGTGGCAACCGGCATCGCCGCGGCGATGAAAGTCAAGGGTCGCAGCGATGTCCGCGTCATCGCCCAGGGCGGCGACGGCGGCACCACCGACATCGGTTTCGGCTGCCTCTCCGGCATGTTCGAGCGCAATGACGATGTTCTGTATATCTGCTACGACAATGAGGCCTACATGAACACCGGCGTGCAGCGCTCCAGCGCCACGCCACCGACCGCGCGGACGGCGACCACCATGGCCGTCGGCAGCGCGCCAGGCAATGCCTTCGGCCAGGGCAAGAACGTGCCCGCCATCGCCATGGCGCACAACATCCCTTACGTGGCAACGGCCACCGTCGCCGAACTGCGCGACCTCGAGGACAAGGTCACCCGCGCCATGGCCATGCACGGTGCGCGCTATATCCATATCCTGGTGCCCTGCCCGCTCGGTTGGGGCGCCGCTTCCCACGACACCATCCGCCTCGCCCGCCTGGCCAAGGAAACCGGGCTGTTCCCGGTATTCGAGGCGAAGCATGGCGAAGTCACGGCAGTGTCGAAAATTCGCAAGCAGGTACCCGTCGAGGATTACCTGAAACTGCAAAAGCGCTTTGCCCACCTGTTCGGCAAGGAGCCGCGCCTCGACGTTATCGCCCATTTGCAGAGCAACGCCGACCGGAATATTCGGAAATTTGGGCTGCTGGAAACTGCTTAAAGATTTTGGAGTTACCCAATGGATAAGCCCTTCGCAATTACCCTGAACCCCGGTTCCTCGCTGGCCAACCACACCGGATCCTGGCGCACCGAGCGGCCGGTTTATGTCGATCGTCTGCCACCCTGCAACAACGCCTGCCCGGCCGGCGAAAACATCCAGGGCTGGCTGTTCCACGCCGAGAATGGCGAGTACGAAAAAGCCTGGCGTGTGCTGGCGGAGAATAATCCGCTGCCGGCGATCATGGGCCGCGTTTGTTATCACCCCTGCGAAGGCGCCTGCAATCGTGGTCAGTTCGACGCGGCAGTCGGCATCAATTCGGTCGAGCGATTTCTCGGCGACGAGGCGATCCGCCGCGGCTGGCGTTTCGCACCGCCGCCGCAGTCGACCGGCAAGCGCGTACTGGTGGTCGGTGCCGGCCCGTCCGGGCTATCTGCCGCCTATCATCTGGCGCGGCTCGGGCATGCCGTCGAGATCCACGAAGCCGGACCTTTCTCGGGCGGCATGATGCGTTTCGGGATTCCCAAATATCGTCTGCCGCGCGACGTGCTCGATGCCGAAGTGCAGCGGATTCTTGATCTCGGCGTGATCCTCAAACTGAACAGCAAGGTCGACCAGATTCTCGACACCATGCGGGCTGGCGATTTCCAGGCGGCCTTCCTCGCCGTCGGCGCGCACATCGGCAAGCGCGCCTACATTCCGGCTGGCGATGCGGCCAAGATCGTCGACGCCGTCTCGGTACTGCGCAGCATGGAAGGCGAAGACAAGCCCATGCTCGGCCGCCGCGTCGTTGTCTATGGTGGCGGCAATACCGCCATCGACGTGGCCCGCACCGCCAAGCGGCTCGGCGCCACCGAAGCGATCATCGTCTATCGACGCACCCGCGAGAAAATGCCGGCGCACGACTTCGAGGTCGAAGAGGCCCTTCAGGAAGGCGTCATGATGAAGTGGTTGTCCACCATCAAGCATGCCGGCGAAACCAGCCTCACGGTCGAGAAAATGGCACTTGATGCGTCGGGTTTCCCGCAGCCAACCGGAGAATTCGAGACCATCGAAGCGGACTCGCTGGTTCTTGCGTTGGGTCAAGATGTCGATCTGTCGCTACTTGAGGGCGTGCCCGGACTAGGCCTTGACAACGGCGTTGTGCAGGTCGGTGAAAACATGATGACCGGCTATCCGGGGATTTTCGCCGGCG
>CAISUK010000507.1 GCA_903888645.1 uncultured Pseudomonadota bacterium
AGTCCGTATTCGGCCTCGAAAGCGGCCTCCGATCACTTGGTGCGCGCCTATCACCATACCTATGGGCTACCGACGCTGACCACCAACTGCTCAAACAACTACGGCGCTTACCAGTTCCCGGAAAAGCTGATCCCCCTCATCATTGCCAACGCACTGGCCGGCAAGTCGCTGCCTATTTATGGTGACGGCATGAACGTGCGCGACTGGCTCTACGTCGGCGATCACTGCACGGCGATCCGCACCGTGCTGGCCGGCGGACGAACCGGCGAAACCTACAACATCGGCGGCTGGAACGAGATGCCGAACCTGACCATCGTCAAGACCATCTGCGGCTTGCTCGACGAGCTGCGTCCCGATGCCGCCGGACCCTATGCGCGGCTCATCACCTTCGTCACCGACCGGCCCGGCCATGATCGCCGCTACGCCATCGACGCCCGCAAGATGGAGAGCGAGCTTGCCTGGCGACCGGCAGAAACCTTTGAAACGGGCATCCGCAAGACCGTGGCCTGGTATCTCGACAACCAGAATTGGGTCGCCAACGTGCAGAGCGGCGCCTATCGCGACTGGCTGAACAAGAACTACGGGGAACGCCGATGAAGATTCTTCTGATCGGCGGCGGCGGGCAGGTCGGTTTCGAATTGCAGCGGGCGCTGGCGCCGTTCGGTGATGTTGTCACCGTAGACTTTCCGGTATGCGATCTGGCCAACGTCGATTCTGTCCGTCATTGCGTGCTGGATACAGCACCGCAGATCATCGTCAACGCCGCCGCCTACACCGCCGTGGATAAAGCCGAGAGCGAGCCGGAACTGGCCCGCGCGGTCAATGCCACGGCGCCGGCGATCATCGGCGAAGCCGCGCGGCAGATCGGTGCGCGCGTCATCCACTATTCGACCGATTATGTTTATGACGGCAGCGGCAGCGCACCGTTCCGCGAGGACAGCCCGACCAACCCGCTTTGCATCTACGGTGCCAGCAAGCGCGATGGCGATGTCGTGCTCGCCGCCAGCGGCGCGGCCTATTTCATTTTTCGCACCAGTTGGGTGTTCGGCGCCCACGGTGCCAATTTCGTGAAGACCATATTGCGCCTGGCGTCGGAACGCACCACGATCAATGTGGTTGCGGACCAGATCGGCGCACCGACCTCGGCGGCGTTGATTGCCGACATCACTGCACAAGTGATCGGCCAACTTTCCTACCGGGCATCAAGCGAGGTTCCTTCCGGCATCTATCACCTGACTGCCGCGGGAGAAACATCCTGGCATGGCTTCGCCCGGGAGATCGTTCGCGGCGCCATTGCGCGCGGCCGCGATCTCAAACTTACGCCTGAGGCGATCCTGTCGATTGCCACGTCTGAATACCCGCTGCCCGCAAGGCGGCCTGCCAATTCGCGCCTCGACACGGCGCTGCTGCGTAAGACGTTCAATCTCGTGCTGCCATCTTGGCAGGTGGGGCTTGATCACGTGCTTACTCAACTCAAATAAGCTCCACTAAGGCGATCTCATGGCTTCACGCAAAGGCATAATCCTCGCCGGCGGTTCCGGGACAAGGCTGTATCCGGTGACCATCGCTGTCTCCAAGCAACTGCTGCCGATCCATGACAAGCCGATGATCTACTACCCGCTCAGCACGTTGATGCTGGCCGGCATACGCGACATCCTTATCATATCGACGCCGCAGGACACGCCGCGCTTCGAGCAGTTGCTCGGCGACGGTTCGCAGTGGGGACTGAATCTCGCCTATGCCGTGCAGCCGTCGCCCGACGGGCTGGCCCAGGCATTCATCATTGGCCGCGATTTCATCGGCGGCGATTGTTCGGCGCTGGTGCTGGGTGACAACATCTTCTACGGCCACGAGTTCGGCAACGATCTCAAAGCAGCGGCGGCGCGGGAGGAGGGCGCCACCGTGTTCGCCTATCCGGTGACCGATCCGGAGCGCTACGGGGTCGTCGAATTCGACGCCAATGGCCGCGCCATCAGCCTCGAAGAAAAGCCGTCGAACCCCAAATCCCGCTATGCCGTGACCGGGCTCTATTTCTACGATCAGCGCGTCATCGATATCGCAGCGAATCTCAAACCGTCACCGCGCGGCGAGTTGGAAATCACCGACGTCAATCGCCACTATCTTGAAATGGGCGCTCTCGATGTTTCGATCATGGGCCGCGGCCATGCCTGGCTCGACACCGGCACCCATGAATCGCTGATCGACGCCTCGATGTTCATCTCCACCATCGAAAAACGTCAGGGCCTCAAGGTATCCTGTCCCGAGGAGATCGCCTGGCGCCAGGGCTGGATCGATGCTGCCGATCTGGAAAAACTTGCCCGACCGCTGGCGAAAAACGGTTACGGCCAATACCTGCTCGGCTTGTTGCAGGAAAGGGTGTTCTGATCATGCAGATCGTCACAACTTTGCTGCCCGGTCTGCTGGTGCTCGAACCGAAAGTTTTCGGCGATGCCCGCGGATTTTTTTACGAGAGTTTCAACGCCCGAGAATTCGCCGAACTCACCGGCGTGACGCAGGCATTTGTGCAGGATAACCACTCGCGCTCAGCCCAGGGCGTACTGCGCGGCCTGCACTACCAGATCCGCCAGCCGCAGGGCAAGCTGGTTCGCGTCACTGCCGGCGAAGTCTTCGATGTGGCCGTCGATATCCGCGCCTCGTCGGCGACGTTCGGGCAATGGTTCAGATCGGAAGAGCACACGTCTGAACT
>CAISUK010000508.1 GCA_903888645.1 uncultured Pseudomonadota bacterium
CGCGCAACAACGAGCTGTTCAACTTGAAGCCTGCCTCGACGTGAATCTCGTTGATTCCGCGACGCGCCAATTCACAAAGTAGTCGCTCCAGATCGACCTTGCCCTGGTTATTGGGAATCGCCAGCACCTCGGCCCCGGCTGCAAACAATGCCGCGCTTTTCTTCAAGTCCTCGGTCGCAGTGGCAATGAGCGTGTTACCGCCCAGGAGCACCTTTGCGCCAGGCGATATTTCCATCTTGCTATCGACCACCACGCGCAGCGGTTGGCGGGTAGTCTTGACGGCACGGACCGTGAGTCTCGGATCGTCATCGCGGACGGTGCCAATGCCGGTCAGAATCGCACAGGCGCGGGCTCTCCAACGCTGGCCGTCGCTCCGCGCCGCTGCCCCGGTAATCCATTGCGAGCGGCCATTCAAGAGTGCCGTCTTGCCGTCAAGACTAGCCGCAATTTTGAGGCGGACCCAGGGCCGACCTCTCGTCATTAGTGCCACAAAGCCGACATTCAACTCGCGTGCTTCGGCTTCCAACAGCCCGGTCTCAATTTCGATGCCCGCTGCAGAAAGCATACTCAGTCCCCTGCCGGACACGAGAGGATTGGGATCTGTCATGGCAGAAACGACGCGAGTCACACCGGCGGCGATCAAGGCTTCGGCGCAGGGTGGCGTGCGCCCATGATGACTGCAAGGCTCCAGATTGGTATACACCGTCGCGCCGCGGGCGCGCTGGCCGGCGGCGAGCAAGGCACTCACTTCGGCATGGGCTGTACCCGCCCGCTCATGCCAACCCTCGCCGACAATGGCACCATCGCCGACAACAACACAGCCTACGCGGGGATTAGGTGTGGTTGTAAAGAGGCCGCGCCGCGCCAAGCGCAGTGCTCTCGCCATGAACTCGTGATCAGCGCTGCTAAAGCTCACGTTGTTCGGTCTTGGCGCTGACCAGCCTCAGGAACCTGGCCGCCTTGAGCGCGGCTTCTTGACTTCGAGAATGGCGTTGGAGAATTCCTCGACATCCTCGAAGTTACGATATACCGATGCGAAACGGATATAGGCGATCTTGTCGAGTTTCTTCAGTTCGCGCATGACCAACTCGCCGATGCGATCACTGGCGACTTCGCGCTCGCCCAGTGTCACCAGTTTTTCCTCGATGCGATCAAGCGCGCCACCCACGCTTTCTGTCGTGACAGGGCGCTTGCGCAATGCGAGCATCATGCTGGCTTTGAGCTTGTCGCGATCGTAGTCGGTACGACTGCCGTTCTTCTTTACGACTTGCGGCAATTGCAGCTCGACACGTTCGTAGGTGGTAAAGCGCTTGTCGCAAACAACGCAGCGACGACGACGACGAACCGTATCTCCATCCTCGTTCTCGCGGGTGTCGACGACTTGGGTATTGTCGTCGTCGCAGTAAGGACACTTCATCGAGAAGTACTAGCGCTCATCGCCTGTTGGTTCTGACGCGGCAATTTTTCGGCTGCGTAGAATTACGGGCCATCAAGGCGTTAGCCATAAACCGGGAACCGCTTGCACAGCGCGGCGACGTCGAGCTTCGTACGTTCGAGAATCGTCTGGTCACCCGGCGCATCCAGCACGTTGGCAATGAGATGGGCCACCTGCTCTGCTTCGATTTCCCGAAAACCGCGCGTCGTCATGGCCGGTGTGCCGATACGAATTCCCGAGGTCACAAAGGGCTTCTGTGGGTCGTTGGGAATAGCGTTCTTGTTGACTGTGATGTGTGCCGATCCGAGGATCGCTTCGGCATCTTTGCCGGTTATGTTCTTGGCCCGCAAATCGACCAGGAAAACGTGCGATTCAGTGCGTCCGGAAACAATGCGCAAGCCACGGCCAATGAGCACCTTGGACATCACTAGCGCATTTTCAATGACCTGCTCCTGGTAGTTCTTGAACTCATGGGTCATCGCTTCTTTGAAGGCGACTGCCTTGGCGGCGATCACATGCATCAGTGGTCCGCCCTGCAAACTCGGGAAGATCGCCGAGTTGAGAATCTTTTCGTGCTCGGCCTTCGCCAAAATCAGCCCGCCACGCGGTCCGCGCAAAGTCTTGTGCGTAGTGCTTGTGACAAAATCAGCAATACCAATTGGGCTGGGGTAGAAACCGGCCGCGATCAGTCCGGCATAGTGGGCCATATCGACAAAGAGGTAAGCACCGACGCTATCGGCAATTTCCCGAAAACGCTTGAAATCGATCTTTAGCGAGTACGCGGAGGCTCCGGCAACAATCATTTTCGGTTTGTGCTGTTTGGCAAGGGACTCGACGTCGTCATAATCGATCGCCTCAGTTTCAGGGTCAAGGCCATAGGTGATGGCGTTGAACAGCTTGCCGGA
>CAISUK010000509.1 GCA_903888645.1 uncultured Pseudomonadota bacterium
CGCATCGCGAACATGCCGTAGAGCGGGCTGTCCAGCTTGCCGGCCATGTCGCCGACGACGTAGATCACCGGCAGCAGATCCTTGTGGTAAATCGGCTGGTCAATGACCGTGTTCTCGATGGTGACGAGTTCGCGCAAAGGCACCAATTGACCCGCAGCGTTGCGGACGCTGAGCACCAGCAGATCGTCGAGGCTACCCTGCGCCGACACCGGCAGGCGCAATTGGGTCGGCGCGGGATACTTGGTCGCATCGTGCAGGTAGGTCACGTCTTCGCCGCCCATGCCGGCGCGCAGCGTGGTGACGATGGCCTGCTGCGAGACCCCGAGCAGGGCCGCCTTCTTGCGATCAACCACCAGCATTTGCTTGGGCGCATTGGTGACGGCCGTCATATCGACGTCGACAATGTTATCGGTCTTGGTGAATACATCGCGGATCGCCGCAGCCATGTCTTGGCGTCCCTTGGTTGCCGGACCGTAGACCTCGGCGACGATGGGCGAGAGGACCGGCGGACCCGGCGGTACTTCGACGACCTTGACGCGGGCGTTGTGTGCAGTGGCAATCTTCTGCAGTTCCGGCCGCAATCGCATGGCAATCACATGACTTGAATCGCTGCGGTGGCCCTTGTCGACCAGATTGACCTGGATGTCGCCCAGTTCGCGACCCGCCCGCAGGTAGTATTGGCGGACCAGACCATTGAAGTTGATCGGTGCGGCCAGCCCGGCATAAGCTTGGTAGTTGACCACCTCAGGCACCGTCGCGAGATAAGTGGTCATCTCGCGCAAGACTGCGGCCGTGTTCTCCAGCGGCGCCTCGGCAGGCATGTCGAGGACCACCTGAAATTCCGATTTATTGTCCAGGGGCAGCATCTTCAGCACGACTAGCTGGGCAACCGGCAGCAGCACCGAGAACCCGATCAGTGCGAATACAACGAACCAGAGTTTGAGGCGGTTCCGGCCACCGCGCCGATCGTCGAGAAAGGGTGTGAAGAAGCGATGCGACAAGCGGTCCAGCTTGCCGGCGAGGCCTTTATCCTGTCCGCCGCTATCACCGCCATCATCAATGTGTCCGTGCGCCGAATCCTTCAGCCACAGCCGCGCCAGCCAGGGCGTGACGACGAGGGCAATGGCCAGCGAGATCAGCATGCCCATGCTGGCATTGATCGGGATCGGGCTCATGTACGGCCCCATCAAGCCGCTGACGAAGGCCATCGGCAGCAGCGCGGCGATCACAGTCAGCGTGGCGAGAATGGTTGGTCCTCCGACTTCATCGACGGCGCCCGGAATCAGTTCCTTGAGGGTCTTTTCCGGATGAAGCGACTTGTGGCGGTGGATATTCTCGACCACGACGATGGCATCATCCACAAGAATGCCAATGGAGAAGATCAGGGCGAACAGCGAAACGCGGTTGAGGGTGAATCCCCAGGCCCAGGAGGCGAACAGCGTTGCCATAAGGGTAAGCACCACGGCCGTGCCGACAATCGCGGCTTCGCGACGGCCGAGCGTGAAGAAGACCAGGGTCACGACTGCGGCTGTAGCGAAGATGAGCTTTTCGATCAGCTTGATGGCCTTGTCATTGGCGGTGACACCGTAGTTGCGCACCACCGTGGCGTCGACCTGGGCGGGGATGACGGTGTTCTTCAGTTGGTCGATTCGCTTGATCACGGCATCGGCCACCTCGACGGCATTCTGGCCCGGTTTCTTTGTCACAGAGAGGGTCACCGCCGGATATTCGCCGCCATCCTTGCCGGTGACGCCGTGCCAGACATAGCGCTCCGGCTGCAGCGGGCCATCCTTGACCTCGGCGACGTCCTTGAGCAATACCGGCGCGCGATTGTGCACGCCCACCACCAACTCGCCAACGGCGCGGGCATCTTCGAGGAACGGGCCGGTTTCGAGACTGACAGCCTTATTGCCGGTGAGCAAGTCGCCCAGCGGCAAGCCGAGATTGGCGCTTTGCAGGGCCATGCGCAGGTCGGCGACGGTTACACCGGCCGATTGCAGTCTTGCCGGATCGAGCTGGATCTGCACACCGCGCTTCGGGCCGCCCAGGGTCACCACTTCACGGGTGCCTTTGACGCGCTTGAGGTCGGATTCGATGGAATGGGCGACCCGTTCGAGATCGAGGCTGCCAGTGCTCGAATTCTTCGAGAACAACGTAAGAGCGACGATTGGTACGTCGTCGATGCCCTTGGGCTTGATGATCGGCGGCAGCACGCCGAGATTGGTCGGCAGCCAGTCGGCATTGGAGTTGATAGTGTCATAGAGGCGCACCAGCGCTTCGGTGCGCGGCACGCCCACTTCGAACTGCACGGTGATCACCGCCAAACCGGGCCGGGATACCGACATGACATGCTCGACGTTGGCGATCTGCGCCAGCACCTGTTCAGCCGGGCCGGCCACCATCTGCTCGACGTCCTTGGCGGAAGCTCCGGGAAACGGGATCAGCACGTTGGCCATGGTAACGTTGATCTGCGGCTCTTCCTCGCGCGGCGTTACCAAAATGGCAAAGAGGCCCAGCAACATGGCGACCAGTGCCAGCAAGGGCGTGATCTGCGCGCTCTGGAAAAATCGGGCAATACGCCCGGAGACACCGAGCTTGGGATCGGAGGTGGTTTCGCTAATCATTGCTGCCGGTTAGTGAAGCTGTGCTGCAGCAACCGGATCGACCGCCACCAGTTCGCCCGCAGCCAGTCCCGAGAGCACTTCGACGCTGTCGCCCATGACTTTGCCCAGGCGGATCTGGCGGAGCAGCGCCCGTCCCTTGTCGACCACATAGACGGCTTCCAACTCGGTGCGCTGGATGACGGCCTTGGCGGGGACGACCAGGCGACTGCGGGCGTCACCCTGCATGGCGAAATAAGCACGGGCGAACATGCCGGGCAGCGCTTTGGTGACCGTCGCCGGCAAGCCAAGGCGCACCTGCACGGTATGGGTCGATGGGTCGGCGGTGGGTAGCACCGTGATACTTTGCGCGACGATACTGCGCTGGCTTTCCGGCAGGCCTGGAATGTGTAGGCGAACTTCGCTCTTGGCTTGCAGCTGCGCCAATTTGCTCTGCGGCAGGTTTGCTACCACGCGCATCGCTGATGGATCGAAGACGGTCAGCAGCGGCTTGCCGGGCATGGCCATGTCGCCGAGTTCGCTGGGTACCTCGGCCACCATTCCGGAGAACGGTGCAGCGATGGCGAAGAAACTGGTCTGCGTGTTCGCCGCTCCGGCTTGGGCCACTGAGCCGCGCACCGATGCTGCGGTGGCCTTGAATTGCGCCTCGGCCTGATCCAGCGCTGCTTGGCTGATGTACTGCTTGCCGAAGAGTTGCTGCTGGCGCTCGAATTCCCTGGTCGCCACATTGAGTTGCGCCTGGGCTGATTCTACTTGAGCCTGGCTGGCATTGGCCTGTTGTGCGGCTGCTTGGGCGTCGATGCGCACCAGTAGCTGGCCCTTCTGCACCATATCGCCGGCTTTGACGGTCAATTGGGTAATCCGCCCGGCCACTTGCGGAGAGATGACGCTCTGGCGGACGGCTTCGACTGAACCTTCCGCCACATATAGCTCGCCACCACGCTGGCCGACGACCGGTGCAGTGACCAGTTCTATCGCCAACCCTTCGAATGACAGAGCGGACAAAAACGCAAGGGCAGAAAGGTTCCTGAATGACATCACGATTACTCCGAATGGTTTCGGCTTTGCTGCATAGCGCGGCGCGGCGAATTGCCTAGCTACAAACTTCTCCCGTCACGCCTGCGCAACGGCCGAGAATTCCTCGAATGCCGCCAGCGCGTTGGCCGAATACATCAGCGACGGTCCGCCGCCCATATAGACGGCCATGCCCAACGCCTCTTCCAGCTCGATCTTGCTGACACCGAGTTTGACCAGCGCCTGCACATGGAAGCCGATGCAGGCGTCGCAGTGGGCCGCCACACCGAGCGCCAGCGCGATAAGCTCCTTGGTCTTTTTGTCGAGCGCCCCGTCCCGCGTCGCCGCGGCAGCGAGGGCCGAAAATCCCGCCATGACATCCGGAATATCCTTGCGCAGCGTGGCAAGGTCTCCCGAGACTGCCCTGGTCAGATCGCGATAGCTCACGGTGACCTCCTCGTCGAATACAAGCTGCAGGTCGCCCGCTTATTTCTTGATTCCACAAGTGCTGAGACCAAAAGGAAGGTAGGCCGGACAGAAGCGAAACGTCCCGGTAGCCAAAGGCACAACGCCGATCCAACCCCACGGGCCAATAACGCCTGTCAGTGCCGCAGCGATCAAACCCAGGCCGCCAGCAATGCGGACGATACGATCAATACTTCCTACGTTTGCATTCATGATTTGCTTTACCTCCGGTTATGAAATTCATTGGCGCGGCCAGGCATGGGCCGCCATGATCAAGTTCAACATCACTGCAGGTTGCATTTTTGCCGAACTTGATTCACTGTATCGCTAATCAGTTATATGTGCAAGTATTGTTTTCCCAGCCAGATCTGGAATATATTGACGCGGTAATAATTCGATGAGCACCTGCACTATGGTCCTGCCCGACAAAGCGATAGAGCGCGTCGCGCTGTATTTCCGCGCACTTTCCGACCCGATGCGCTTGCGCATCCTCAATTCCTTACGCGAATCAGAGCGTTCGGTCGGCGAACTTGCGCAAATCGCCCAGTGCAGCCAGGCCAACGTTTCCAAACACTTGCGCGTTCTGGCCGACGCAGGTATCGTCAGTCGCACCGCGCAGGGCACCAGCATATTCATTGGCATCGCCGACCCCGCCATTTACGATCTTTGCGACCTTGTGTGCGATTCGGTAGCGCGCGATCTTGAACGCGACTTCGCCTTGCACAAAGCCATCAAGAATGCCAGGCGCGCCTGACTCGGCGGCTCAACGGTGCCCCCGCGCAATCTCCCGAAGCCTCGCCATGGCAATATCCGCTTTGCCTTCGCCCGATGGTCTGCACATCCATGCACCCGATTTTTTTGAAAGCTCCTCACCAGAACATGCAAACCACCTTCCGCGGTAACCCGCTTCACCGGCTCAAACTCGTTCTCGCCACTTGTCTGAGCGCGGCTGTCATATTCCCCGCCATTGCTCATGAAGGAACCCACAGTCTGGCCGCCAGGTCAGGCGTTGCCAGGGGTGGCGATTTCACTCTCGAGTCTTCGTCCGGCCGGGTTGCCCTGAAGCAGTTTCGCGGCAAAGTGGTCGTCCTCTATTTCGGCTACACATCCTGTCCGGATGCCTGCCCGACCACGCTGGCGGCGCTTGGTGCGGCCATGAAGGGCTTTACGCCAGCGGAAGCCGATCAGGTGCAGCCGCTCTTCATTACCCTCGATCCGGCACGCGACGATGCCAAACACATGGAAGAATACAGCCGCTTTTTTTACCCGAGCATGCTCGGACTGCGGGGCACCGATAGCCAGGTCGCGGCGGTGGCAAAGCACTATGGCGTTCTCTTCGCCAGGCAAAAAGTCGATTCGGCAGCCAACTACGTGATCGACCATTCGTCGCTTCTGTACGTGGTCGGCGCCGATGGCAAGCTAGCCAGCAGCGTGCCTTATGGCGCGCCACCGCTGGAGATCGCTGCGGCCTTGCGTGCTGCTCTGCCGCGCCCAGCCAAATGATGCCATCCAACCAATTTCACCTCTTTCTCCAATCACTCGGGAAACACAATCGATGAAACGACTTTTTCTTGCTGCTTTGTGCACCTCGCTCTGGACCGGTATTGCATTGGCCGACGGCGCCATCTCCATCGACGATCCGCAGGTTCGGCTGGTGCCGCCTTCCACCGAGAACACCGCCGTTTTCATGCGCATTCGCAATCGCGGCGACAAGGACGTGAACTTGTTACGCGCCGAAAGTCCGGCGGCGAAGACCGCGGAATTGCACACGGTAATCGAGGAAGGCGGCATGAAGAAGATGCGCCCGGTAGCCAACATTCCGATCAAGGCCAAAGGCGAAACCGCGCTCAAGCCGGGTGATTACCACGTCATGCTGATCGGATTGACCAAACCATTGCAGGAAGGCGACGAGGTGGCGCTCACGCTGAAATTCGACGATGGTTCGAGCCAATCGGTGGTGGCGCCGGTGCGCCGAATCCACGTGACTATGCATTAGCCGACGGCCAATCCGCCCCATGCTCCTTGTCCGCGCAGCCATGGTGACGGCGAACGGCAACTGAACCGCAGTGAAGGTTCGATAGCGCCGCCTGACGCCTTGTCGACTTTGCGACACGCGACAAGCTGCGCAATTCATTGAAAATAAAGCAGTCGTCGGCTAGCACAGGCCTTGCTTTAGGCATGTCGTACCCTCTATTGCGGGCAGTCATGCCATGGCCGATATCCTCAAACGCGCAAAACCGCTGGCGGTCAATCCGCTCAAGGTGAGCCAGCCCATCGGCGCCTCCCTGGCATTTCTCGGCCTCAAGAATGCCATCCC
>CAISUK010000510.1 GCA_903888645.1 uncultured Pseudomonadota bacterium
ACCTTCCCCTTCTCGGTCTGGCTTCAACCAAGGCCGCCTTCAAGTCTTCCTTGATCAAACCGATCAATCAGGAAGTCTTTGATGCAGCTGTCAAGAAGAAGGTTATCTAGGGTGTCTAATATGCAGAAACCATATCGCTTGGATCGACAAGGAAAGCCGGTTAATTCGGTGCCCACAGTCGAGCGAGGTGCTTTCACTCAAATTCGTCTCACGGAATCGTCAGCCGAATCTGGTCGCATGTTGCTATCCAATCAATAGAGTATTAAGAACATCATGTCTCAATCCAGCCGCATCGAATGGACAGAAGCCACCTGGAATCCGACTGTCGGCTGCAGCAAGATTTCAGCCGGCTGCAAGCACTGCTATGCGGAATCCATAGCTAATCGCCTTAAGGCCATGGGGACTCCTGGCTATGAGAATGGATTTAAGCTCACAATTCTCCCGAATCGCCTTGACGAGCCCATGCGACGGAAGAAGCCCACAGTTTATTTTGTCAATTCGATGTCCGACCTGTTTCACAAAACAGTACGGGACGACTACATCGATCAGGTTTTCGATGTCATTCAGCATTGCCCTCACCATACGTTTCAGGTTCTGACCAAAAGGGCAGACAGGCTTGCCTCCTATTTCAAGCATCGGATGGTTCCTACCAATGCGTGGATTGGTGTTTCTGTCGAGGACAGAGAGTACGGAGTTCCGAGAATCGATTGTCTCCGACATGTGAAGGCTCGAATCCGGTTTTTGTCAGTAGAGCCGCTGCTTGAAAATTTGGGCCGGCTTGATCTGAATGGAATTCATTGGGTAATCGTTGGCGGCGAGTCAGGCCCAAAAGCCCGGCCGATGAAAGTCGAGTGGGTAGAGAGCATCCAGCGTCAATGCGAAATGCAGGGCGTACAGTTCTTCTTCAAGCAATGGGGTGGCTGGGGCGCCGACGGTAAGCGACGGCCCAAGAAGGCCAACGGGCGACTCCTGGCAGGACGTACATGGGACGATATGCCCACACTCTCAGCCCACATCTGAAAGAGCACATGCCCCGCAAACCATACAACTGGAAGAACGGACCTGACCTGATCCAGCAGCACAGCATCGCCAAGCACAGGATTTTGCAATCGTATCTGGCAGCGTATTTTCGAACGCTAGTCAGCTCGCCCAACCAAGATGTTCTGCGTCTCACACTTGTGGATGGATTTGCAGGTGGAGGCATGTATGTCCACAATGACACTCAGGAGTTGGTCAAGGGATCACCGTTCATCTTCCTTGATGCGACGAGAGAGGCGGAATTCCTGATTAACAAGGACCGTCGGAAGCCAATTGATCTTCAGGTCGATTATTTCTTCATCGAAGCTGATCACCACGCATACTCACATCTGGACAAGGTATTGCGGGATGGCGGCCATGGCGAGCGGATCGGCAATACGATCCAGTTGCGCCACGCGAAATTTCAGGATGAAGCCGATGGCGTCATCGAGTTCATCAAGCGCAAGAGCCCGAAGAATGGGCGCTCCATTTTTGCCTTGGATCAATACGGTTATAAGGAAGTACCGGCGCCGCTTATCCGTAAGATATTTTCTCAGTTGCCTAGCGCCGAAGTCATTCTGACATTTGGCGTCGATTCATTCCTGAACTATGCCAGCGATGGGAAACTCACCCAGGCATTGTTAGACGACATCGGCATTCCCGATATCCTGCAAGGCCGTACTATCGAGGAAATCAAGAATTCCGAGAAGGACTGGCGGCTCTTCATCCAGAGTGGCCTGTACCGCACACTGGTTACACGCTGCGGTGCGAAGCATTTCACGCCCTTCTTCATCCGTAACAGGAAAGGCCATGGTGACTATTGGCTCATTCACCTCTCGCAGCATCATCGGGCACGAGATGTCATGATCGAGGTGCACTGGGACAACAACAACTACTTCATTCACTATGGAGGTCCTGGCTTGGACATGTTCCAGATCGTCGGCTACGACCCCGAACATGACGCCCAGCACAAGGGACAGTCGGAATTGGGTTTCGAGTTCGACGACATTGCCCGCAGTGCCAGTATTACCGCTCTCAATGAACATATTCCCCGTCGCGTTTACGCCAACGATGAGGGGCTTAGCTTCGGCGAGCTATTTGCTACCACCTGCAATGACTCGCCCGCTTCGGCAGCGATTTACCGTGAGTCAGTGGGCTTTTTGCTTGAACAAAAAATTGTCGAGGTCATCAACCCAGATGGTGGCAAGCGCCGATCTGCCCAACAGATCAAACCGAATGATCAGATCGTGGCACCATCACAGCGGCAGCTCTTCCTGTCATGAAAGCGCAACAAGAACTCGTAGCACTGGATAGATGCAAGCAATGAGTGCACTAGGACAAGAACACTCGGCCATGCTTGAGCATGTACTCGACTCTGAGTTTCTAGCTGTTCTTCCGCCGTTGCTAGACAAGACAAAGTCGGCGGATGATCAGCAGAAAAAGAATCGCTCTCGTGCCTTCAGCGCATTTTCGCTTCACCACATATGTGGTGTTGCCAAAACAGATGCCGCAAAGT
>CAISUK010000511.1 GCA_903888645.1 uncultured Pseudomonadota bacterium
ACGCTGATCACGCGCGCCGGCCCCGGCACGAAGGTAGTGTGCCTGGGCAACATCGCGCAGATCGACACGCCGTATCTGACCGAAGGCAGTTCAGGCCTGACGTATGTCGTCGATCGTTTCAAGGGCTGGCCGCATTCGGGGCACGTCACCTTGCAACGCGGCGAGCGGTCGCGACTCGCCGATCACGCCGCGGAGGTTCTGTAACTCCGCCGGCAGCGTTACGCCGACGCAAGCATCAGTAGTTGCCTGGTTTGGCGGAATTGACGAACTTGGTGTATTCGCCGAGGAAGGTGAGCTTGACGGTGCCGGTGGGACCATTGCGGTGCTTGCCGATGATCACTTCGGCAACGCCCTTCTCTGGCGTATCAGGCTTGTAATACTCCTCGCGGAACATCATCAATATGATGTCCGCATCCTGCTCGATGGCGCCGGATTCGCGCAGGTCGCTCATCAGCGGCCGCTTGTCGTTGCGCTCCTCGACCTTGCGCGAGAGCTGCGACAGGGCCAGGATGGGTACCTGCAATTCCTTCGCCAGCGCCTTGATCGAGCGCGATATCTCGGAGATTTCCGTAGCCCGATTCTCTCCGTCCTTGGTCGACGTCATCAACTGCAGATAGTCGATGACGATCAGGCCAAGCTTGCCGCATTGACGATGCAGGCGGCGGGCACGGGCACGCAGGTCGGTGGCATTGATGGCACCGGTCTCGTCGATATGAATCGGCGCCTCGTGCAGTTTGCCCAGGGCCACCGTCATCTTGTCCCACTCTTCGTCGGACAACCGGCCGGTGCGGACCTTGTGCTGGTCGAGGCGGCCGACCGACGAGAGAAAGCGCATGGCAATCTGCGGGCCGGACATTTCCAGGCTGAAGATGGCCACAGGCAGGCCGAGTTCGACGCCTACGTGTTCGGCAATGTTCAGGGCAAAGGCGGTCTTGCCCATTGACGGCCGTCCCGCCACGACCACCATGTCGCCCGGCTGCAGGCCGGAAGTCATCTTGTCGAGGTCGACGAAGCCGGTCGGCAGGCCGGTGATGTCGCTGGGATTATCCTGGTCGTAGAGTTCCTGAATACGGTCGACCACCTGGCCCAGCAAGGGCTGGATGGGTATGAATCCCTGTGTCGAGCGCGCCCCTTGCTCGGCGATTTCGAAGACCTTTTGCTCGGCCTCGTCGAGCAGTTGTTTGACATCGCGACCGGCCGGATTGAGGGCGTTGGCGGCAATGTCGTCGCCGACGACAACCAGCTTGCGCAGCACCGCCCGCTCGCGGACGATTTCTCCATAACGGCGGATGTTGGCCGCCGACGGTGTGGTGTTGGCAATATCGCTAAGATAGGCCAGGCCGCCGGTCTGATCGATTTCGTTGGACTTCTCGATCGACTCGAATACCGTCACGACGTCCGCCGGCCGACCGAGTTCGATCAGCTTGGCGATATGGCGGAAGATGCGGCGATGGTCGTCGCGGTAGAAGTCCGTTTCCGACACCACGTCGCCGATCCGGTCCCACGCGGCATTGTCGAGCAGCAGTCCGCCGATCAGTGACTGTTCGGCCTCGATCGAATGCGGTGGAAGTTTCAGTGCGGCGATTTGCGCGTCGCTTGACTGTCCTGCAATGTAGGCACGGGCCTGGGCCATGGAAGCCTCCTCTAGACCCGATAGTGTACCGGAGCGGCAGCGAATCGTCGGTGGATAAGGCTGTGGAAATTCAGTGGATGAATGCCGAATCCGCTGGGGAAAAGTCAGAAAACCTGGGGATCAATCGGTGCACAAGTTGTGCGCACATTGTGGACAACAAGTATTCGACAGGGCAGCCTGGAAATGAAGAAGGGCCGCTGACGCGGCCCTTCTCTTCATGCCATTAAAATATTGCTCAGTGCTCGCCGAGTACCGATACAGTAATGGTAGCAATGACCTCTGAATACAGCGCAATTTCCAGATGGGTATCGCCAACTTGCTTGAGCGGACCCATCGGCATGCGGATCGCCGACTTTTCCAGATCGAGGCCATGCGCCTTCAGCGCCTCGGCAATATCGGCGTTGGTGACAGAGCCGAACAGGCGGCCATCGACGCCGGCCTTGCGCGTGATCTGCAGCATCAAGCCTTCGACCTTGGCAGCTTTTTCCTGAGCCTGCGCAAGCCTTTCGGCCTGGCCCTTTTCCAGTTCGGCGCGACGCACTTCGAACTCGGCCAGACTGGCCGGCGTGACGCGTTTGGCCTTGCCATGGGGAATCAGGTAATTGCGCGCATAACCGTCCTTGACCTTGACGACGTCGCCAAGACCGCCAAGATTGACGACTTTATCCATCAGAATAATTTGCAT
>CAISUK010000512.1 GCA_903888645.1 uncultured Pseudomonadota bacterium
CCGGCGCCCTTGAGCACCGGCTCGGGACGCTCGCGCATCAATAGGTCGTCGCAGGTGATGAAGGGTTCGCACTCGGCGCCGTTGATGATCAGCGTGTCGAGCTTGCCGGCCTTGCCCGGACTCAGCTTCATATGACTCGGGAATACTGCGCCGCCGAGTCCGACGATGCCGGCGTCGCGAAGGTAATCGCGGATTTCCGCGGGCGTCGCCAAGCGGAAATCGAAGGGGTCTGGCTCGCACCACGTTTCAGCGCCGTCCGGTTCGATGACCACGCACAATCCGGAGAGCCCGGATGGATGCGGCATCACGCGCATTTCGATGGCCGTGACCAGGCCCGATGTGGGCGCGTGCACCGCCGCGGAGAGATTGCCGTCGGCGGCGCCGATGCGCTGGCCCTTGAGCACTTTGTCGCCAGCCACCACCAGTGGATGCGGCGGGCCGCCGACGCTCTGGTGCAATGGAATCACCAGTTGCGCCGGCAACGGCGCGAGCGCGATTGGTGCGCCGGTCGAGGCTTCCTTGTTGTAGTCGGGCTTGACCCCGCCATTGAAGCGAAAAAGTTTGCGCAGCATCAGGCGACCCGCTGTTGCTGCTTCAGTTGAACGACCGGGTACTTCCACTTCCATGTCTCGACGGTTTCCTTCAATGGCACCATGCTGATGCAATTGACCGGGCAGGGCGGCAGGCACAGTTCGCAACCGGTGCATTGCCTGGCGACGATGGTATGCATTTGCTTGGCGGCGCCGACGATGGCGTCCACCGGGCAGGCTTGAATGCACAGCGTGCAGCCGATGCAGGTGGACTCGTCGATGAAGGCGACCGACTTGGGCTTTTCGACGCCGTGTTCGGCCGACAGCGACTTGAATTCGCGGCCCAGCAAATCGGCCAGTTTGCGGATTCCCTCTTCGCCGCCGGGCGGGCACTGATTGATGTCGGCCTCGTTCTTGGCGATGGCGGTTGCATAGGGCTTGCAGCCGGGAAAGCCGCACTGGCCGCACTGCGTTTGCGGCAGGATGGCGTCGATCTTGTCGACCAGCGGATCGCCTTCGACCTTGAACTTGATCGCGGCAAAGCCCAGCGCAGCGCCAAGGATGACGGCGCCCAGCGCCATGACAAGAATGGCGGCGAGCATCAGTGGTATTTATCGAGGCCGGCAAAGCCCATGAAGGCCAGGCTCATGATGGCGCCGGTGATCAGGGCAATGGCATTGCCGCGAAAATACATTGGAATGTCTGCGCCATCGAGCCGCTCGCGGATGCCGGCGAATAGAATGAGCGCCAACGAAAAACCGACCGAACTGCCAAAACCGAACAGCAACGATTCAAAGAAATTATGGCGGAAGGAAATATTCAGCAGCGGAATGCCCAGCACCGCGCAATTGGTCGTTATCAGCGGCAGGTAAATGCCGAGCACCTGATAGAGCACCGGGCTGGTTTTCTGAATGATCAGTTCCGTCATCTGCACGATGGCGGCGATGGTGACGATGAACGACAGCGTGCGCAGATATCCCAGATCGTAGGGCAGCAGCAACCAGTGATCGATCACG
>CAISUK010000513.1 GCA_903888645.1 uncultured Pseudomonadota bacterium
GGCCAGCTCGTCATCTACCGCTTCCGCTCGCCTTACTACGTGGTGGACCGGTTGTTCGGTGCGGCGGAGTTGCGGCTGGGTGCGGACAAGGCTGCGGTGGTTCGCATTGAGCGCACCGATGGGGTTGGCAACACGGCACGTAGGCGTTGAACATGAATACGCCTGCAACGCCGCAGACGTCACCCACCGGGACGAATAAGGCCGACCCGGATACTTTGGCCTTGCGCGCTGCGCCGCGAGCGGTGACGCGGCTCAATCGGCGCATGCTGGTGATGCTTGCGGGGGCGCTCGGCATCGTCATCCTGGGTGCCACGCTCTGGTCCTTGCAACCGCACCCGCATGAGCGCAACCCGGCCACCGAGCTGTTCAATGTGGATCGCGTCTCGCGGGCCGAGAGCCTCGATCAATTGCCGAAGGATTATTCCGGGGTGCCGATGGTGGCCAAGCCGGTGCCCGTTTTAGGGGAACCGCTACCGGGCGACCTGGGACCGGCCATCGTGCATGCGGAGCGTAATGCCAACCCGGGCACTGGCACTTTCAGTGACCAAGCGCATGCGGCCAAACTTGCCCACGTTCGCGATAGGGAGGAAGCGACGAGGTCGGGGGTGTTTTTTAGGAGCAGCAGCGCTGCGAAGACAGCAGCATCAACCACAGCAAATGCGGCCATGCCGGAAGTGGGTTCGGGCAACCAATCGTTCAATCCGATAGCCTCGACGTCGGCACAGCCTGCCGACCCGACCGCGTTACAGAACCGGCAGGAGCAAAAACAGGCCTTCGTCGCGAATGGTGGCGCTTCGAACGATGGCACCACCCGCAATCCGGCCGGTTTGCAGTTGGCAATCTCGCCCTACCAGGTGATGACGGGCACCGTCATTCCGGCAGCGCTGGTGACGGGCATCAACTCCGACTTGCCGGGGCAGGTTACCGCCAATGTGACCGAGGCGGTCTATGACACAGCAACAGGTCGTTTTTTGCTGATTCCGCAGGGATCGCGGTTGATCGGCCGCTATGACAGCCAAGTCTCCTTCGGCCAGCGGCGCGTACTGCTGGTGTGGACGCGGTTGATCCTGCCGGATACCTCATCCATTTCGCTTGATCGGCTGCCCGGTATCGACCCGGCGGGCTATGCCGGGCTGGAGGATGGGGTCGATTGGCATTGGGATCGCATCCTTGCCGGCGCGGCGTTGTCCACGTTGCTCGGCGTCGGTGCCGAGCTGGCTGCGCCCAACAATGGTGGCAGTACCGGGTCCGTCACCGTCGCTGTGAAACAGGGCGCGCAGGACACCGTCAATCAGGTCGGTCAGGAGATCACCAAACGCAATATGAGCATCCAGCCGACGCTCACTATCCGGCCCGGCTTTCCGATGCGGGTGATGGTGAACAAGGATCTGATCTTGCGGCCTTACCAGCCGCTGATTTTCCAGAGGGGATCGTTGCAATGAGGATGTCCACCAGCAAATTGCGGCTCGGGCCATTGCCAAAGACCGAGACCGTCAAAGTCACCTTCACCTGCACGACACCGCTCAGAACTACTCTGGACCGCTACGCGGCGCTGCATGCGCAGACCCATGGTAAAAGTGTCGACGCCATGACGCTGATTCCGTACATGCTGGAGGCATTCATGGGGCGAGATCGAGTGTTCCAACGATTGAACAAAAGCCCTGCGCACCCAGAGGTGAAAAGTGACGCAGGCCTTCGCCACAGTACGCCCACGTAAGTTTCCAACCGAGACCTCCTGAGTCAATCTGAGGGCCTGATCACTTTCTCGAGATTCACCATGCCACTTGCACAACCTGGCGGTCCTCACGACTCCCAACACATGTCCATGGTGGGCCCTGCCTTCTTTCGCATGGCCGACGTGATCCGCATTACCGCGTTGAGCCGCGCCACCTTATATCGCCGAATTGCGGAAGGAAAATTCCCGCCACCCATTCACCTCGGGGGACGGGCATGTGGCTGGACCCCGGCAGCGCTGCAAGCTTGGATCGACGATCCCGAGGGCTATTCGACCACGATTACCCCATCCCTGCGCATAGCCGATCGATATTGAGGGTATCCGTAATGCGTGGTTGTTCCAATGGACCCATGTTGCAAGGCACAATTGACGCGTCGAGGGTATGAAGAGTCAAGCGCTACCAGGGTGTCCCAGTTCGGCCAATTCCGGACGCTCGAGGTCGTCTTCCAATTTGAATGCAAGCGTTCGACCCCACCGCCTTTCCCTAGCCACTGAGACCATGCCATGTTGGCGCCTTTTCGAAGGGGCAAGGAATGGCGAAGAGGCACGGGCCGATCTACTGGCGAGAGCATGTTCAGAACTGGGTGCGAAGTGATCTGACGCAGCGCGAATACTGCGCGAACAACGGGCTGGGGGAGCGGGCGTTCCGTCGCTGGCACAGCAGGGAGAAGGACACCATCGCGGCGGCGAAGTCATCGCTGACCTTGGTGCCGGTGAGCGTGAGCAAGGCGGAGACCGACAGCATCGTTCGCCTGCGCAGTCCGGAGGGTTGGGAAATTGAGCTGCCGGGCAGCAGCGTTCCGTTGTTGATCGACTTCCTGAAGCAGCTGTCATGATCCCGGCCCCCACCCAAGTTTGGCTCGTCGTTGAACCGGTCGACATGCGTGCCGGTATCGATGGGCTATCGCAGCGCATCCAGAACACCCTGGGCCGTTCGCCGTGCGATGGAACGGCTTACGCGTTTCGCAACCAGCAACGCAATCGCATCAAGTTGCTGGTCTGGGACGGCACCGGCGTGTGGCTGTGCAGCCGCCGCTTGCATCGTGGCCGCTTCGTCTGGCCCCGCGCCGATACTCCGGTCTTCCATCTCTCGGCCCGGCAATGGCAATGGCTCATCACCGGCGTCGATTGGCAGCGGCTCGAGGTCGCGCCGCAGGCCCATTGGCGGGTCTGAACCGACATGCAACATCCGTACTCAAGAGCCGTGCTTGAACGAGCGAACAAGCCTCGTTGAAACGCGCTGCTCATCGGGCTTTGCGCCCGGTGAGCAGATACAATCTGGGCATGAATTTACACGCTGAACTGGCCCGCTTGAATGCCACGCCGGAACTCACCGATTGGGTCGCCGGCACCATTCAGAAACTCGTCGATCAGGCACAAAGTGAAGCCGCCCAGTCGCATCGGTTGAGCGAGCAAATTGCCCGGCGCGACACGGAACTTCACGCCGCACAGACCAAGATTCAGGCACTCGTCCTCGAACTGGCCCATCTTCGCCGGATGCGCTTTGGCACCCGCAGCGAGTCCTTCTCCGGTGAGGAGCGCGACCTGTTCCAGGAAACTCTGGCCAGCGACATCGCCGCCGCCGAAGCCACATTGGCGGAAGAACAACAAGACAAACCGGCGCCAACTTCGGATCCGAAACCACCGCGTCCCCGCGCCGGTCGTCAGCCCCTGCCCGAGCATCTGCCGCGCATTGAACATCGCCACGAACCGGACTCCTGTACGTGCGCAGCGTGCGGCAAGGACCTGGTCAAGATCGGTGAGGACATCAGCGAACAACTGGATGTCGAACCGGCCCGCTTCTTCGTCCATCGTCACATCCGCCCGCAGTACGCCTGCCGCGCCTGCGAGACCGTGACAGCGGCGCCGATCCCGCCGGCCGTGATCGACGGTGGCATGGCGGCAGTGGGCTTGTATGCCTGGGTGATCATCGGCAAGTATCTGGATCATCGTGTGCTACGAACGCGACCACTGATGTTTGGTGGAAGCGATGCTTTACCAAAGATGAGGGTAGGTCCCTCGGAGTCGGCTTGCAGGAGCAGGCTTCAAACCACCACAAGCTGCGGGAATAAAGAGTTCTCGTGGTGAGCGTTGCTGGAAAAGGCAGAGCAAGACTCTGTCAGGTAGGGTTCAAGGAGACGAACGCAAGTGAACCGCTGATGACGTGTCGAAAAGTATCTAAACGACGTCGAAACCGGGAGGGAGTGGTTGGCCCGGGACAAGGTTGGGGGAAACCTGATTACTGCCCAACTGGCGTCCGGCATGAAGGTGGCGTGACCTTGATCCAGGCTTTGGTAAGGAACGTAGGAACCTGTCGTCCCGATGTTAAGGGAGAAGCCCAAGCGGATGGTCTTCGCAAGGGCCAGAGTACCGATGCGGGGCACAGGGACGGAGTCGCTCGTAGTAGGGATGAAGGTTCTGTAATGGGACTGGACCGAAGGGGCGGCGTCGTTCAGCCTTGTTACGCAGGCAACCTGCAAGGGGAGGACTTGCGTGGATAAGGCAAAACCGTTTTGTATCGCCAAGCGGGAAGTATGGGAGGCGTATAAGCGGGTGAAGGCAAACCAAGGATCGCCGGGCGTAGATGGTCAGTCGATTGCGGAGTTTGAAGAGGACTTGAGCAACAATCTCTATCGGCTCTGGAATCGGATGTCATCAGGGAGTTACATGCCTCCGCCGGTTCTCCGGGTTGAGATACCGAAGGGCGATGGCAAGATGAGGCCGTTGGGCATACCGACGGTTTCGGATCGAATAGCCCAGATGGTGGTCAAGCGGTGCTTGGAGCCAATTCTGGAACCGATGTTCCATGAGGATTCCTATGGGTACCGTCCCGGGCGTTCAGCGCACGATGCTTTAGCTGTGGCGCGGCAGCGATGCTGGCGGCATGACTGGGTGATTGACCTCGACATCAAGGGTTTCTTTGACAATATTGACTGGCAACTCTTGATGCGAGCCGTGCGCAAACATACCGACTGCAAATGGGGGTTGTTATACATCGAGAGATGGTTGCAAGCGCCCGTGAAAATGCCGGATGGGACGCTGGCGAGTCGGGAGAGAGGGACGCCACAAGGCGGCGTGGTTAGTCCATTGTTGGCGAATCTCTTTCTGCACTACACGTTTGATTGTTGGATGCGGAGGCATTATCCCGAGATCCAATTCGAGCGTTATGCTGATGACGTGATATGTCATTGTGAAAGCGAGGCTCAAGCGGTTCAGTTGCGGGCGACCCTTGAGCAACGGTTTGCGGCGTGCAAGCTGGAACTGCATCCGCAAAAGACAAAGATTGCCTACTGCAAAGATGCCAATCGGCGGGGCAGTTACCCTCAGCAGCAGTTCGACTTTCTGGGCTATACGTTTCGCCCACGTCGGTCGATGAATCGTAAAGGGCAGCTGTTCGTTAGTTTCGCTCCGGCGGTTAGCACGAAGGCGGCCAAAGCGATGCGACAAACGATGCGTCGCTGGCGGTTGCATCATCGTGGTGATCTTGGCTTAGATGACCTTGTACGCTGGACTCGCTCCGTGATTCACGGGTGGGTTCTTTATTACGGGCGTTTCTATCCGTCTGCCTTACAGAGGGCACTTGCCACACTGGATGACTTCCTGGTGCGCTGGGCACAACGCAAATACAAACGCCTCAAGGGGCATAAATCGAAAGCGTGGGACTGGCTGGTGAGATTGCAAACGCGTCACCCAACTTTGTTTCCGCACTGGAACCTTGCGGCAGTGGTTGGACGATAGGAGCCGGATGAGCCGCGAGGTTCACGTCCGGTTCTGGGAGAGCGCGGGGGTGTGATTCCCCCGCGCCACTCGACTGCCGCTGTACCGACTGGAGCAGATTGCAGCGCGGGATCAGGTCATCCTGTCGCGTTCCACGATGGCGGAATGGGTCGGGCGCATCGGCGTGGCGCTACAACCGCTGGCGGATCGCCTGACGGAACTGCTGCTGATGCGCAGCGTGCTGCACGCCGACGAAACGCCGGTAGCGCAACTGGATCCGGGCCAGGGCAAGACGAAGCGCGCGTATCTCTGGGCCTACCGCAGCAACGTGCTGGAGACGGGCCCACCGATGGTGGTGTTTGATTACCAGACCAGTCGCGCGGGAAGGCATGCCCAGGAATTTCTTGCCGGGTGGCAGGGTCATCTCATGGTCGATGATTTCGGTGGCTATAAAGCCTTGTTCGCCGACGGGGTGACGGAACTGGGCTGCCTGGCGCACGCACGGCGGAAATACTTCGATCTGAATGCGGCGCAGGCCAATCCGATTGCGCAGGAAGCACTCGGCCGGATCGCGGCGCTGTATGCCATCGAGGTACAGGGCAAACACCTGTCGGTCGATGAGCGCACGCAATGGCGGCAGGAGCAGGCGCAACCCCTGCTGCAATCGATGCATGACTGGTTGCTGCAAACCCGGGTGACCGTGGCCAATGGCGGTGGCACGGCGAAAGCGATCGACTACAGTCTGAAGCGCTGGCCGTCCTTGAGTCGCTATGCCACCGCCGGAAATTTGCCGATCGATAACAATCCGGTGGAAAACGTCATCCGACCCATCGCGCTCGGAAGAAAAAACTGGCTCTTCACTGGATCCGAGTCGGCTGGCAAACGAGCCGCAGCGATTCAGACTTTGCTCGGTACGGCAAAACTCAATGGCCTCGATCCCGCAGCTTGGCTGCGCGATACGCTGGAGAAGCTGCCGACCTGTCTCAATAGCCAGATTGATTCGCTATTGCCTCTGCGGGCGGAGCCCCTATCTCAACTCGCGGCTTAAGCCAATAGGGATCGGCTGGACCCTTACATTTGAATAGTTAGGGCACCCACTGGGCACGATGAGTGTCCGGTATTCGGCGAGCAAATTAATGCCTGCGTTGCCGCGATCCTAAGCAACTCATGGGCACAGTGTTTTGGGCCAACTGGGCTAGCCAGGTGATTTGTTCAGCTTGCGCTGCAGGGTCCGACGGTGCATTTGCAGTGCTCTTGCGGTTGCCGAAATATTGCCATCGTGCGCAGCTAAAACTCGCTGAATGTGCTCCCACTCGAGGCGTTCAATAGGCATCGGGGTGCCTTCAATGGGGATTTTGGCATCACCTTCGGCGCGAGAGAATGCCGCAACGACCTGATCTGCATCGACGGGCTTGGCCAAATAATGGATGGCACCGAGCTTAATGGCTTCGATGGCGGTGGTAATACTCGCAAAACCAGTCAGCATAACAACCCGAGTCCCTTGGTCAATTGCCATCAATCCTTCGATCAACTCCAGGCCGCTCGGTCCCGGCATTTTCAGATCGACCACTGCATATTCCGGGGAATCCTTTCTGGCCAAGCGTAAAGCATCTTCAACGTTCGAGGCGGAGGTCACGACAAATCCCCGTCGAGCTAATGCCCGTGCCATGACCTCGCGAAACGTTGCATCGTCATCCACCAGCAGCAGGCTGGGGAGATCAAGATTGCCGGCCTTCTTGGATGAGGCATCGGAACCGACGTCGAACTTGGCTGAAATTAAGACTGCCATCGCTCCTGACTTTCTGGCTGAGTATGCTGCCAAAATACATCACTGCAGCCGGCATTGTGGCATCCACTGATCTTAGTTCATTCCCGCCCAAGGTGGCGCCTTGTCCGTCTGATTATCAGGCCATCGAGGGCATGCACCCAGGTCATGTGCGGAACGTCCCAGGCAGCCAGTAAAACTTCGAGATCGGCGATCAACTGCAATGCCTCAGACCGTGTATTGCCGGTGTCCGGACACGTGATCTCGAACAAATCATTGTCTTCGGCAAACAATTGATCCTCGAGTTCGTCGATGATTTGTTTCAGCAACAGTCGCAGTGTGGCGTGGCTCTCGTTGTTGCGTAGTGATCGGTAATACTCAGCGGCGAGAAAGAAAAGTGCAGTATCAACACCCTGGGGCATGGCCCCTCTGTTAGCCGGATCGCGCACTCGTTTCGAAGCGCCTATTCGTGCAGGTTCATGCATGGCAACGTCCTCCTTTTCATGTCGAGGTTTATACATCTCGATGTCCTTGCAGCCAATCATAACGAATTTGCAAGCGTCAATCGTGCGGCATATCGTCGCAGCCCGGGCCACGGTACGGTCCGTTTATCCCGCACAAAAAAATCACATAGGTCAACATATCACTCGTGCCTGCGACGATTTGTCACACCCTTGTGGAGAGCAGTTGGGTTGATAATCCAATTCCGAATTTTCGCCGCGCCGGGATCCCGGTGCTGACCACTGCCCAGCCATGCGCAGCTACTTTTCACCGCAATCGCGAACAACCCCTTCCCGACACTGGGGTGGAATCACCGCTGTGATCAGCTTGCATGGGTTGTTGTTGTGGGGTCTCTGGAATACGGATTTCCAGGCGACCATGGCGGGAGCAGGAACGCTATTCGTCTCGCTGATCGATCAGCACGAAACCAAACCAGAACCGCCACGGCCTAAAGTCCCGGTCAAACTGGAGCGGCCGCGTCCGCAGCCGGTCAAGGAACAGCAGCTGGTTGCTGCCGTAATGGCGACGGAGCCAACCGATTACGCCGCGCCGCCCCCGCCACCGGTGATCACCGCCCCCGAACCGATCGGCGCACCGCCCGGCCCGCCGGCGCCGGCAGCGCCGCAACCGGTCAGGCTTCCGGAGCTCTCGCTAGCCTGTCCGGAACGGACACCGCCCAGCTATCCAGCGCAGGCCCGGCGGATGGGAGAACAAGGTTTGGTGATGCTGCGCGTGCACCTCGATGAACACGGTCACGTCACGGAAATCGTCATCAACAAATCCTCCGGCTCGCCCCGGCTCGATGATGCGGCGACCCAGGCAGTCAAACACTGGCAATGCAATCCCGCCACGCGCGACGGCCATCCCGTGCCGGCCGTCGCCCTGCAACCTTTCAATTTCGTACTCGATCGGAGCTGATCATGGAACAGTCTTTGGGTTTTTCGCATTTTCTTCTGCAGGCCGACGTCCTCGGCAAGACTGTCCTTGCGCTGCTGTTGAGCCTGTCCATCGCCAGCTGGTACTTGATCGCCACCAAGGCCATCCAGAATCTCGCCTCGCGGCGCCGCGCCGATGCCTTTCTCAATCGCTTCTGGGAAGCGGAGACGATCGAGGCAGCGACGCGCGACATCGATCTCGCAAAGTCTGACAACGCCTTCGAGCGGCTTGCCAGCGAAGCTTGCAATGTGGTCCGCCAAGGTCGCTACGGCAGGCGCAAGCTGGCCGCGGCCGGCGGCCTTGAGGCTTACCTGACGCGCATTTTGCGCAAGGGCATCGACCAGGAAACGGCCCGCGTCGAGTACGGCCTGACGCTGCTTGCCTCGGCCGGTTCGGCATCACCCTACATCGGCCTGTTTGGTACGGTCTGGGGCATCTACCATGCGCTGGTTGCCATTGGCATTTCCGGCCAAGGCACGCTGGACCGCGTCGCCGGGCCGGTCGGCGAAGCCTTGATCATGACGGCGCTGGGTCTGGCGGTGGCGATTCCGGCGGTGCTGGCGCTTAACCATTTCGCCCGCAGCAACCGCATCTGGCTGGCGACGCTGGAAACCTTTGCCCATGACCTGATCACGCTCTTGACCGTCGAACCGGACGAAGCGGACGGCACCAAACCGCGGCCATTGCGCGTCGCGGTCAGTTCGGTCGGTTGAGGAGCGCACCATGGCTCTCGGCTCCCTTCACGACAAGCGCTCTACTGCCCCGGTGGCAGAGATCAACGTGGTTCCCCTGGTCGACGTGATGCTGGTGCTGCTGGTGATCTTCATCATTACCGCACCGCTCCTAACCCATGCCGTCAAGGTCGATCTGCCCAAGGCCAGCAGCACTCCCAACCAGACCCAGCCCAGCCATATCGAATTCGGCATACGCGAGGATGGCGCCATGTTCTGGAACGGCGAACCGGTGGACTTCGCCGGTCTGCCCGAGCGCTTTGGCGCGGCCGCCGCAGTGCAACCGCAACCTGAAGTGCATATCCGCGCCGACAAGCTGGCGCATTACGAGACCGTCGCCAAGGTCATGTCGGCAGCGGCCAAGGCCGGATTGATACGGATAGGATTCGTCACCGATCCTTCGCTCCAGCAATGAGGCAATCATGAACATTTCCCGTCGCGCGTCCAGGCTAGGTATTTTCTTTACGGCGCTTCTGCTCGTGACAACGCTCTGCGGAAACGCTGCGGCCCACGAAGGCACCCACGGCCTGGCGCACAAATCCGGGGCCGCCAAAGGTG
The DNA here is from genome assembly GCA_903888645.1 of uncultured Pseudomonadota bacterium. Taxonomy (GTDB): domain Bacteria; phylum Pseudomonadota; class Gammaproteobacteria; order Burkholderiales; family Rhodocyclaceae; genus CAISUK01. Next base: position 9,944 of record CAISUK010000513.1, read on the forward strand.
GTGACTTCACGCTCGACTCCCTGGCCGGCCCGGTCTCCCTGCGGCAGTTTCGCGGCAAGGTGGTGGTCCTCTACTTCGGCTACACCTCGTGTCCAGATGCCTGTCCGACCACCCTGGCAGCGCTCGGCGCCGCACTGAAATCCATGGCGAGCACCGAGTCCGCCCGGATACAGCCGGTCTTCATCACACTTGACCCGGCCCGCGACGATGGCAAACACATGGAGGAGTACAGCCGCTTCTTCTACCCGACCATGCTCGGGCTGCGCGGCAGCGATTCCCGGCTGGCCAAGGTGGCCAAGCAATACGGTGTGCTCTATGCCAAACAGAAAGTCGATTCGGCGGCCAACTACGTGGTCGATCATTCATCGTTTCTCTATGTGATCGGCACAGACGGCAAGCTCGTCCGCAGCCTGCCTTACGGCATACCGCCGAAGGATATCGCCGTGGCACTGCGCGCCGCCCTGCCACAATCTCGCCCGTAGATCTCCCGCAATCACTTGAAGGAATCGCGTCATGAAAAAGCTGATGCTCTGCACGCTCTTCGTTGCTACTTGGTCAATCGCCGCGCTCGCCGACGGCGCCATCAGCATTGCCGACCCGCAAGTCCGCCTGGTCCCACCCGGCACCCCCAATACCGGCGTCTTCTTGGTCATGCGCAACGGTGGCGACAAGGACGTCAAACTCATCAAGGCGGAGAGCCCGGCAGCCAAGTCCGTCGAGTTGCACACGGTGATCGAGGAAGGCGGCATGAAAAAGATGCGGCCGGTGCCCTCCATTGCCATCAGGGCCAAAGGAGAAGCCGTGCTCAAACCCGGCGATTACCATGTCATGTTGATTGGGCTGAACAAGCCGCTGCAAGAGGGCGATTCGGTGCCGCTCACACTCAGGTTCGACGACGGCTCGAGTCAGTCGCTGCAAGCACCCGTGCGCCAGATCGCCATGCCGATGGCGGCACCGACAGCCATGCCAATGAAATAAGCGCGGCTTGTTACCAGGCTGCGTCGAATTGGGCGTAGCCTCGGAAACTCCTCAAAAGCTCTGCCGCAGCGTCAGCCTGACTGTCCGCGGTTCCGACGGATGGGTGTGGATGTCGAGCACCGGCGCCGGCTCGCAGCGAAGTTGCGAAGCATAGTAATAGTCGATGTCGCTGACCTTGCGGTCGAATACGTTGAGTATGTCCAGCGATAACCGAGTTTGCGCCGCTGCGCGGTAACCCAGGCGCAGATTGACCAGACTCGACGCCGGCGAGCGCACCGAGTTATCTTCGATCAGCGGCCGTGGCCCGAAATAGCGCAGCCGCAGGCCGCCGGACCAGACGCCGCCGCCGTCCCAGGACACGCCGAGAGATGCGGTATTTTCGATGGCCCCGGGAATGTAATTACCCGGCACGCTGGCATCGATCTGCCGGTAGCGAGCCCGCGACACGGCCAGATCGGCATCGACCGTCAGGCCGGCGCCGGGCGTCCAGTAGTTGGCCCATTCGACACCGCTGCGCCGGCTGGGAAAGCTCGGCTCGGTGGTGCCAGCGTCGCCGGCGAAGACCAGCTCCGAAGCCAGATCCAGACGCCATAGCGAAAGCGAACTCTGCAACTGCGGCACGATGGCGGTGCGCAAACCAAGCTCGACACCCTTGGCTCTGACCAGCGGCTGCGAGGCCTCGGTCGGTTGGAGGAATCCGGCGCTGTCGCGGAAATCCGGATTGACCTTGACGGTGACGCCGCGTGCATCGTTGCTGTGAAATCCGTAGCCAAAGTTGGCGTAATACTCGGTCTTCTGCCACGGCCCGAAGATCAGAGCCAGCTTGGGGCTGGCCATGCTCGCGCTGACCTTGCCGGAGTTTTGCCAAAGATTGCTGCTCACGTCGAAACTGTAAGAGTCTTCGCGCAGGCCGGCGATGCTGCGAAATTTTTCCTGCCACTGCACCTGGCTCTCGCCATAAAGGCTAAAGTTTCCTTCCTTTACACTGTCCTGGCGCACCGTTCCCCAGCGTTGCCGCGCCGTCGTGGCGTAGAGACCGACGTTGCCGATGTCATCGTAGCGCGACTGCAGGCCCAGGGTGAATTCGATTGCCTTGCCCGACCAGTCGCCGTACCAGCTTTGCGCCGCATCAAGTCCAAAGACCTTGCGCCGATCGGCCTGCTCGAACTGGTCGCCCGGGCCCGGGTTGCAACCGAGTGAGCAGAAGGTGAAGTTCGACCAGAGATTGAGGCTGTAGTCGATGACATAAGCATTCGCCCGCGTCCAGCGCGCATTCCCGCGCTCCGACCATTCCCCGGATAGACTGTAGCGATGGGTTCGCCCACCGTCGGTCGGATCGAGGTTGCCGTAACGCGAAATCAGGCCGCTGTCGATCGCCCGCTGCGGCACCTGGTCGGTCGATGCCCATTGCGCCTGGTAAGCCATCGCCGCCAGTGACCAGCCATTGTCGCGGCTGCCCTGACTGTAGCGGAGCAGGCCATTCAGCTTGCCGATGTTTTCCGGCAACGTCCACGGACCGTTGTTTTCCGTCCATTCCAGCGCGTAAAGCAGATTGCCGCCGCCGGTCTGCGGCGATCCGGCCAGTAGGCCACGGCGATAGCCGTTGCTGCCGACGCTCAGGTCGGCGAACGAAGCGTCCAATTTGCGGAAATAGTCGACGGATGCCGAGCCGGCGGCAGCGAAATCGCCGACGTCAGCCGCATACGGCCCCTTGCGGTATTGCATGCGATCGACCAGTTCCGGGATGAGGAACTGCAGGTCGGAATAGCCTTGGCCGTGGGCGTGCGTCGGCATGTTGGCGGGCATGCCCAGCAGCGTGGTCGCAAAGTCGGTGCCGTGGTCGAGGTTGAAACCGCGCAGGTAATACTGGTTGGCCTTGCCGTCGCCGCTGTGCTGCGAAATGATCAGGCCGGGCACCACTTCGAGGATCTCGGCGGGCCGCAGCAGTGGCCGGTTCTCCAACTGTTGCGCCGTGACCGTACCCTCGCTGGATGAAGACGCGACGCCGATCAGGCCGTCGCTGGCAGCCGTGACGACGACGGTCTCCAAAGTTGGCAAGCCGCCGGCATGGGCGATGAGCGGAATTGCGATGAACACCAACAATGACGTCGGCCTGGCTGTGCGTTTCAAGATCGGAGTTCGTCCCCAAAACAATCGTATGACGAAAAATATAATCATCTTACCAATTCTTGCCTATCAATTAATTTTCGGCGCCGACGGGAATCGCGAAATCGCTTGGGGCGAAGGGCACAGGAAACGATCCGCCGTGAGAGGAAATTTACTTTCCTCATACCACGATATAGAATTTCCGAGCAGAAACGCTGACGGGAATGAATTCACGCACCAACGACACGCTTTTTGCGGCCGCAGGAAAGAGGAGGATGTTCATGCATATCCCGGATGGCTACCTGAGTCCCGCCACCTGCGCAGCAACCTACGCAGCGACACTGCCTTTCCTGGCTGTCGCCTTGCACAAGGTCAAGCAGCAACTGCATACCCGCATGGTCCCGCTGCTCGCCGTATTCTCGGCATTCTCTTTCGTCGTGATGATGTTCAATCTACCCTTGCCGGGTGGCACCACCGGCCATGCGGTGGGTCTGGGAATCGTCGCGGTGGTGCTGGGGCCCTGGGCAGGCATGCTGGCGATCTCGATTGCCCTGCTGATCCAGGCGCTCTTCTTCGGCGACGGGGGCATCAGTACGCTCGGTGCCAACTGTCTCAACATGGGCGTGATCGGCATCGGCGTCGCCTGGCTGCTTTACCGGGCAATCGCGGCCAACGCGAGTGTTGATTCGCCAAGGCGCGTTGTCGCCGCTGCACTGGCCGGTTATGTCGCAATCAATGTCGCGGCGCTGGCTGCCTCCGTCGAGTTCGGCGTGCAACCGCTGTGGTTCCATACCGATGCAGGCGTGCCGCTATACGCTCCGTATCCGCTGGAAATAGCAATTCCGGCGATGCTCATCGGCCATCTGGGTTTGGCGGGCATTGCCGAGGCTGTCGTGAGCGGTGGTCTGGTGTCCTGGCTGCAACGCGCCGAGCCTGAACTGCTGCAATCGATGGCAGCGGCGGCAAGCTCAGATGCCAATACGGATGCCGACACCGATTCCCCATCGGCATCTGTCGACTGGTCGCCCATGCGCAAGTTGCTCGGGCTGCTTGGGGTGCTTATGGTATTGGCGCCGCTGGGTCAGTTGGCGTCGGGAACTGCCTGGGGCGAATGGGGCGCGGAGGATTTTGCCGATCCGCAGAAGCGCGATGAGATCGCCGCAGCTTCAAGAAACGACCCACTGCCGGCAGGGACGCCCGAAGGACTCAAACAGCTTGGCACGCTGTGGAACGCGCCGATTCCGGACTACGAGATCCCCTTCTTGCCGCGCACGGTCGGCTACGCGTTCTCGGCCATGCTAGGCGGTGGCTTGACGCTATTGCTCTGGCTGGGCTTCGGCTGGGTTCTTGGCGGGCGCCGCCGCCGATCATCGCCTGGCTGAGAGCTATTGACCAGTGTCGGAACAATCCTTCCTCGATCACAGCCACCAGCGAGGCTTTCTCGAATGCCAAATCGGTAGCTTGCTGGCCGCGCTGGAGCATGCCAGTCGTGCCGAGCGATTGGCGCAGGCGCCGGGCTTGTTGCAGCGCTTTGATCCACGCGTCAGGCTGATCGCCATGCTGGTTCTGATCGGGCTGGTCGTGTCGACACACAGTCTTACGACCTTGTACGGGCTGTTAGCCGCGGCAGCGCTAATGGCATTCGTCTCGCGAGTTCCCCTGACGATCCTGGCACGCGGCATTTGGCTCAATGTCCTGCTATTCACCGGGGCATTGGCGTTGCCGGCAATTTTTCTGGTTCCAGGCGATTCCGTATTTCACGTGCCTCTCTTAGGTTGGGCGATGACCATGCAAGGTCTCGAAAGTGCCGCATTCCTGGTCGGGCGAGCGTTGACGGCAGCGACGTTCGCCGGGCTGACCATACTTGCCACACCCTGGCCGCATCTGCTCAAGGCACTGCGGACGCTGGGCGTTCCTGCGGTCATGGTGGTCATACTCTGCATGACCTATCGTTACATTTTCCTGCTGCTGCAGTCAGCCCTCGATATGTTCGAAGCGCGTCGCAGTCGGCAAGTGGGGCGCCTCACCGGTGCGGAAAAGCGCCACATGCTGGTCGCCAATGCCGGCGTGCTGCTGAGCAAGAGCCTGCATCTGGCCGACGAGGTATACCTCGCCATGCAATCGCGCGGTTATCGTGGCGAGCAGCATGCCCTGCTGGAGTTCCGCATGGCGCCGCTGGACTGGACCGCGTTGGCGGTATTGCTCGCTATCACAAGCGTCGCCTTCCGTTTCCAAGCCTGGGGATTGGGTTAAGGGGAGCGCATATGACGGTACCGGCATTTGAACTGCGCGACGTCGAATATCGCTATCAAGGCGTGATCGCCCTGGCCGGGCTTTCGCTCGTCATCCCGCAAGGCAAGCGCGTTGTCCTGCTCGGTGCCAATGGTTCCGGCAAATCGACCTTGCTACGCTTGCTCGATGCGCTCTATTTTCCCGCGGCTGGCCAGGTGCTCGCTTTCGGCGAGGCGCTCGATGCGCGGCGCATGGCGAACGAGGATGCCTGCTTCGCCTTTCGCCGCCGGGTCGGCTTCGTGTTTCAGAACCCCGACATGCAACTCTTCAACGCTTCGGTGTTCGACGAACTGGCTTTCGGCCCGCTGCAACTGCATTGGCCTGCGGAGCGCATACGGCAGCAGGTCGAGACCACGCTCGAATCCATGGGCCTGGCGCATCTCCGCAACCGTGCTCCGCATCGTCTGTCGGGCGGTGAAAAGAAGCGTGTGGCTCTGGCTTCCGTCTTGATCCTCGATCCCGAGGTATTGTTGCTTGACGAACCCACCGCATCACTAGACCCCGAGAGCGAAAGCCAACTGATCGATACCCTGATCGACTGGGGTGGCGGGGCAAAAACGATCGTGATGGCCACCCACGACCTCGATATCGTTGAAGACGTGGCCGATATTTGCGTGGTCATGCAGCAGGGCCGCGTGATCGCCCAGGGCACGCCTGGTGAAATTCTCGGCGATGAGGAATTGCTGGGTCGCACCGGCCTCATTCATGCCCATCGTCACCGTCACAGCCACAGTGGCGGCGCTGCCCATCGGCACCACCACCTTCACCATGGCACCCGAAGTACCATGCCGGGAGCGACGTCGAAACTTGTCTGGCGACCGTTGCCGCGCCGTAAACCGGAAGACGCCTAGCCGCGTGGTACCGCGCAGAGACGATTTGCCAATCAGGTCTTTGGCCTCATGTGCACATGCGTTCGTACTTTGCCGCGTGGGACATAGCCATGATGATGGTCTTGCCCGCCGCTGATATCGACACTGACGAGATTCAGTTGCCCGTGACGCACGCCCCGCTCGGCCGTCAGCGTGTCGGCAAAGGCGCGCACGGCAGCCGTCGCGCCCCGCAGGATGACACTCTCGAGACAGTTGTCGTGATCGAGGTGAGCATGCATGGTGGCCACCGTCAGATCGTGCTGGCCGTGTTGCAGCGCTGTCAAACGCTCGGCCAGGTCGCGCTCATGATGGTCGTAGACATAGGAGAGATTGGCGACGCAATGTCCTTCCTGACCGTTGCTCGCCCGCGCGGCTTCCAGGTGCGAGCGCACCAGATCGCGCACGGCCTCGGACCTGTTCTTGTAGCCGCGATTGGCGATGAGCCGATCAAACTCGGCAGCAAGATCTTCATCAATCGAAATCGTGATGCGTTCCATCGAATCTCTCCACCAGTCATCGGAATGCAAGGATGCCACACGACGCTTGGTACTGGTGCAACTCTGATCTACCAATGGTTCGCTGTATCAGGCCTGTAACCGGCCGGTCTGGCCAATTTGCGCGAGGCGAGATTTACTGGGGGTAGCACCCCGCGCGTAATCGCTGCAACTCCAGCTAGTCAGGCTGGTGGCTGGCGTCTATCGGATACCGCGTGCTCGTGCGACGATTTGTCACATGTTCAGCGGAATCCTTTTCCCATAGACTTTTGTCGCCTTTTGCTGTCGGCACGCATCTCGACAGAGAAGAGACAAACATGCTCAAGAGAGCGTGACCGCAACGCCTCGCAATTAAAGGAGCAGCCAGCGCGCCCTTGCGGGTGCACAAAGCTACACTCAGGGAGACACAATAATGAAGCTTCATTGCAAACCAATCGCTGCTGCCGTACTCGCTGCTTTCTCCGCCATCGCCTACGCGCAGCAGGCGACTATAGATGCCACCAAGACATTGCCTACCATCACCATCACCGGTGAAGCCGAGCAGGGCTATGCAGCCTCCCAGGCCAGTACCGGCACGAAGACCGATACGCCGCTGATGGAAACGCCGGTGAATATTCAGGTCGTCACGCAGCAAGTGCTTCAGGATCAAAAGGCCACGAGCCTCGACACGGTGTTGAACAACGTCAGCGGCGTCCTTTCCTACGAACAAGGTGGCAGCATCGAGTCCGTCATCGTGCGCGGTTTCGACACCGGTCAAACCATCTTCTTCGATGGCTTCCGCATCTACGACCATTTTGGCAACGGCCTGCAAAATCTGACCAATATCGACCGCATTGAGGTGATGAAAGGCCCGGCAGCGACGCTTTATGGCGAGGCACAGCCCGGCGGCATCGTCAACCTGGTATCGAAGCAGCCGCTGGCGACACCCTACCATTCGCTGGAACAGTCGATCGGTTCGTGGAACCACTCCATCACCACGTTCGATACCACGGGGCCACTCAATGCCGACAAGTCCCTGCTCTACCGGCTGGATGGTTCTTATGACAAGAGCGATTCCTGGCGCGATGGCATCTGGAACAGATCGACCTTCATCGCGCCCAGCCTGAAGTGGATCATCAGTCCGCAAACCCAGGCATCGATCAAAGTCGCCTACACCCACAATCCGCAGGCCTCAGACAACGGCCAGATCGTGCCGCTGGTCAACAACCAGATTGTCCCGGTTCCCCGCACGGTCAATTTCTACGACCCCGCCTACACCGGGCAGACCAACGACATCACCTCGATCCAGTTCGACTGGTCGCACAAGTTCAACGACGATTGGCTGATCAAGAATCGTTGGCTCAACTACTCCGCAAAGACCAGCGGCGTCTTTGTCAACGGCAGCTTCCTGCCGCCAGGCACAGCCGGAAACATCGGCGACGGCTGGAACGTGCAGCTGGGTTATCCCCAATGGGGCTCCGGTGCTGCAGCTAAACAGGTCAGCGATGAAAAAAATCAGGCGACCGAATTTGACCTCATCGGTCATTTCGACACGGCAGGCTTGAAACATACGCTGTTGCTGGGCGCCGACTATGCGGTTCACACGGAACCGGGGACCGTTACGGGCGGAGCTTCCACCAACACTTTCGTGGTCCCCGTTTCCTATACCGTCGCGACTCCCCTGTATCTCGATCCAGAGAACCTTTATTCATGGGATACGCGCAGCGTGGACTGGGGGCTTTATGCCCAGGATCAGGTCAAGCTGCCGCATAACATCGACCTGCTCGTGGGCCTGAGATATCAGAATTGGAAACAGACCGGCTGGTCCCGCAGCTATGGTGCAACCAACGTAGCCAGTGGGTCAGATTTTTATTCTGTCAGCGATCCCTATCAAAGCAGCGCCACCACCCCGAGGCTGGGACTCGTCTGGGAGGCAGAGAACTGGTTGAGCCTGTATGGCCAATATTCGGACAATTATTTCCCGAATACTGGCTTCGACTATCAACACAAGACCTTGAAAGCGACCGGCGCGAAGAACAAGGAGGTCGGTGCCAAGACCGAATTCTCTGACGGCAAGCTGACATCCACCCTGGCTTACTTTGATCTGACCAAGACCAATGTGCCGTCCGCCGATTTAGTGCATTTCGATACGGATACCAATGCCTATGATTTTCAGGCGACCATCGGTGAAGTCAACAGCAAAGGTCTTGAATGGGATTTGCAAGGCCGGATCACGCCGAATTGGAACGTCATCATTACCTACGCCCATACCGATGCCAAGGTCACGGTCGACACTAATTCGCTCAGTACAACGGGCATCGCCAGCACCGTAGGCAATCGCATGCAAAATGTGCCCTACAACATGGGAAGCTTCTGGAACACCTACGATTTCCATGAAGGCGCGTTGGAGGGGTGGACGCTGGGCGGCGGCATCGTCGCCCGCGGCTCGTCGGTCGATGGCAGCAATGCGGTCAATACGCCCGGCTATGTCGTCGCAAATGTCATGGCGCGCTACGTGACGAAGTGGAATGCTTCCAAACTGACGGCACAGTTGAACATCAACAACTTGTTCAACATCGATTATTTTGCCAGCAGTTCTTATGATTACGCTTGCAAGGGATGTTCGTATGCCGGCGTGACTTACGGTACGCCGCGGTCGGCCATGGCAACGGTCAAGCTGGAATATTGAGCCTGCGCACTTCGGCCCGGCCAGTGCGCTCATGACGAGGAAATTCTTTGTCTGGCTGCACCGCTGGGTCGGGCTGCTGATGACGGTGTTTCTCATCGTCGTCGGCCTGACTGGCAGTCTGCTGGCATTCAATACCGATCTGGAAAAGCTGGTCAGCCCGCAGCTGTTCGCGGCCAAACCGGCACCTGATGCCAAGCCGCTCGACCTGGCGACGCTGGCCGAACGGGCCGAGGCGGCGCAACCGCAGGCGCGCGTCGGCTATTTTTCGGTCGGCCCCGAGCAGGCCTTCATGCACGTGGGTGCCCGCACCGATCCCGCGACCGGCAAGCCCTTTCCGCTCGACTTCAACCAGATGTTCCTCGACCCTTGGACGGGCAGAGAACTGGGGCATCGCCTGAGCGGCGACCTGTCGCAGGGAACGATCAACCTCATGCCCTTCATCTATCGGCTGCACATGAATCTGGCCTTGGGCGAATGGGGGGCATGGGTGCTGGGTATTGTCGCGATCGCGTGGACCCTCGATTGTTTCTATGCCGTCTATCTGACCTTCCCGGTCGCGCTGTCGTGCTTCTTCGCGCGCTGGCTGCCGGCGTGGCAAATCAAGACGCCGACGCCCTCAGCCTATCGTCTCAACTTCGACCTGCATCGCGCCTCCGGGCTGTGGCTGTGGCCGCTGCTGTTCATCTTCGCCTGGTCGAGCGTGATGTTCAATTACAGCGCGGTCTACGAATGGACGACCGCCAGGCTGTTCGACTACCCGGGCGCCGAAAACGAATGGGGTTTCCTCACCTTGCAGACACCCAGAGAGCACCCGCGTTTGGGTTGGCATGAAGCGCTCGCCAAAGCCGAGCAGGCCATCGAACGAGTCGCGAGTGAGAATGACATACACATTCATGGCCCGGTCGGGCTCGCCTATATTGCCGAATTCGGCGTCTATTCGTATACCGTGCGCAGCAGTCGCGATATTGCCGATGGCGGCTGGGATGGCGTCGGCGTCATGGTCGATGGCGACACCGGCGAACTCAGGAAGGTCACTTTTCCCGATGGCGAACACAGCGGCGACACAGTGACCAACTGGCTGCGCGCCCTGCACTTTGCCAACTGGCACGACTGGTTGGCCTACCGAATCCTGGTCTGCATTCTCGGTCTGATCATCACCTTGCTCTCGGTGACCGGCGTCTATATCTGGTTGAAGAAGCGCAAGGCACGACTGATTTCCCGACAGCGACGCGCACGCCAAGAGGGAGTCGCACCTGCCTGAGCCTTTTGGCAGCGGTTCGACCACAACAAAACCTGCCAACAGCCCGGCTCCCCGCGACACGGAAACCGCGCAGGGGTGCGACGATATGTCACATGTTCAGCAAATTCCTTTTCCCCTAAACTTTCGCGGCCTCTTGCCTTCGGGCGCAATGCTTCGTTTGGCGAGGTCCAATCATGCTCAGAAGGGCGTGCCATTAGCGCGTCGCAATCTCAACAGCATCAAGCCCGCCCTTGCGGGAGCACATGGGAACAGCCAGGGAGATCCATAATGACTCTTCATCACAAACCGCTTGCGGCGGCCATCCTCGGCGCATGCTCTGCCTTCACCTACGCGCAGCAAGCCACCGGCGATGGCGACAAGACGTTGCCGACCATCACCATTACCGGTGCCACCGAGCATGGATATGTAGCGGCGCAGGCCAGCGCAGGCACCAAGACCGATACGCCGGTTCTCGAAACGCCGATGGCCATTCAGGTGATACCGCTTGAAGTCCTCGGTGACCGGCAGACCTTGACGGCTCAGGAAGCCGTCAAGAACGTCAGCGGTGTTCAGGCAACCAGCCAGTTTTATGATTTCTTCCAGATTCGCGGATTCTTCACTACCGGCGGACGATTTCGCGATGGCCTGCAATTGCCCGACGTCTACGGCGGCGTGGATATGGCTTTCGTGGATAGCATCGAAGTCGCGAAGGGTCCGACTTCGATGCTGTACGGGCGTATCGAACCGGGCGGTCTGGTCAATATCGTCACCAAGAAGCCGCAAGCTGCCGCCGCCTACAGCCTCGAAC
>CAISUK010000514.1 GCA_903888645.1 uncultured Pseudomonadota bacterium
CGAAAACGTCGGCGGTGACATCGACAAGATCACTGGCAAGCGCTGCACTTTCATGGCGTTCCCACTGCGCTGGAAGGGCGGCGACGGCTCAATGATCCGCCTCGTAGCGGTACTTAATCCTAGCGGCAGCTACCGGATTGAGACCGGGCAATAGATCAATCGGGAGCCAGAATGAAAGTGACAAGATTCACAGAAGCCGCGCCCTATGCGGCTCCGAACCACTACGACATGCGGTCACTGCGTCTGCAAGGCTTTGATCCTGCTGGGCCGCAAGCCTTCTGGACCGGCTTGTCGCATTTCCTCCCCGGTGGCGGCGCTGGGCCGGACGCATCGCCTTTGGAAAAAGTCTATGTCATGGTCGCCGGAGAGCTAACCGTCAAGGTAGGTGATACCGAGGTCGTGCTGGGGCCGATGGACAGTTGCTTCATACCCGGTGGCGAAACACGCGAAGTAAAGAACAACGCCAACTCGGTCGCCACCATGCTCGTGGTGATGCCTTATCCGCCCAAGAAATAGGGTAATTTGAAATGGTCACAACAACATCAAACGACTGGCTGAAAAATCCAGCCAGCCTCTTTGACATCAGGGACAAAGTGGCGATAGTCACGGGTGCATCGGGCGCGTTCGGCATGCTTGCAGCCCAGGTATTGGCAGGGGCCGGCGCGAAACTGGTTTTGGCTGCCGGCAATGCCGTGGCACTGGAAGCAGCAGCCGTGGCCTGTACGGCGCTTGGTGCCGAGGTGACGTGCGTGGCACGACGCCCCAACACGGAAGCGGACTGTGATGTCATCGTCAAGGCCGCTGTTGACACCTTTGGAGGTGTCGACATCCTGGTGGTCGGATCGGGCTTGAACGACCCATGCCCGATCACCGACATGTCACTGGAACGCTTTGAGTCAGTGATGGACGGCAACCTGACTGGAGCCTGGCTCATCAGCCGCGCCTTCGGCAAGCAGGCCATTGCCCAGGGGCGTGGCGGCAAAGTGGTGCTGGTGTCGTCCGCACGCGGCAAATTGGGTCACCCAGCCGGCTACTCTGCGTACTGCGCTTCCAAGGCGGCAACCGACGGACTGACCAAGGCGCTGGGTTGCGAATGGGGCAAGTACGGCATAACGGTCAATGCGATCGCACCAACCGTCTTTCGCTCACCCCTGACGGCCTGGATGTTTGAAGACAACGAACGGGCAAACACGGTGCGGGCCGGCTTTCTGGCGCGGGTGCCGCTCGGGCGGCTGGGAGAGCCAGAAGACCTGGCCGGTCCCTTGCTGTTTCTGGCCTCAAGAGCCTCTGACTTTCACACCGGACACACCGTCTATGCAGACGGCGGCTATACCGCGGGCTAGACCATGACCGAGCAAATCTCCATCGTCGGTGCGGGCCTCATGGGCCACGGAATTGCGCAAGTATTCGCACAAGCTGGTCATATCGTTCGGGTCTACGACCCGGACTTCAGTGCAATGGCCTCCCTGAGGGAGCGAATTGCAAAGAATCTTTCAGATCTTGGCCAGGATGCCACCGCAGCGTCGCGCGTCTTCCCCTCAGAAGACCTCGGACAGTGTGTGATCGGTGCCGATGTCGTCTTC
>CAISUK010000515.1 GCA_903888645.1 uncultured Pseudomonadota bacterium
CGTCGGCCATGCGCTTTTTGCGCGTGTAGGTCCATGATAACGGCGGTTCGATGCCGTTGCTGGCGTTGTCGGCGAAGGCCAGCGAAATGGTGCCGGTCGGCGCGATCGAGAGCAGGTGCGAATTGCGGATGCCGTGCTTGCGGATTTGCTCCTTCACTTCGGCCGGCAGGCGCGAGGCGAAGTTGCCGCCGGACAGATAGAGGTCGGCGTTGAATAGCGGGAAGGCGCCGCGCTCCTTGGCCAGTTCGACCGAGGCGAGGTAGGCGCGGTCGCGCATGAATTCGGAAATGCGTGTTGCCATGGCGCGCGCTTCGACGGTGTCATAACGCAGTCGCAGCATGATCAGGGTGTCGCCGAGGCCGGTGAAACCGAGCCCGACGCGGCGCTTGGCGGCGGCTTCGGCGCGTTGCTGTTCGAGTGGCCAGTGGGTGGCATCCAGAACATTGTCGAGCATGCGCACAGAGGTGTCGATGACGCGGGCGAATCCTGCGAAATCGAACGAGGCCTGCTCGGAAAAAGGCGCCTCGACATAGTGGGTCAAGTTGATTGAACCCAGGCAGCAGCAGCCGTAAGGGGGCAGCGGCTGTTCCGCGCATGGATTGGTCGCCTCGATGGCCTCGCAGTAATAGAGGTTGTTGTCGCGGTTGATGCGATCGAGAAAGAGGATGCCTGGCTCGGCGTGGTCATAGGTCGACCGCATGACCTGATCCCAAAGCTCACGCGCTTTCAGCTTGCGATAGACCCATTGGCCATCTTCGCGCTGGTAGGCACCGGCTTCCTTGATGTCGTTCGACGGTGTGGCGCGGTGCGCCAGTTCGATGGTGCCATCGGCTTCGACAGCCGCCATGAAGGCATCGGTGACGCCGACGGAAATGTTGAAATTGGTCAGGTCGCCGGAATCCTTGGCGTGGATGAAATCCTCGATGTCCGGATGGTCGCAACGGAGTACGCCCATTTGCGCGCCGCGGCGGGAGCCGGCCGACTCGACGGTTTCGCAGGAGCGGTCAAAAACGCGCATGTACGAAACAGGACCGGAAGCGCGCGACTGGGTACCCTTGACGTGGGCGCCGATCGGCCGGATGGTCGAAAAGTCGTAACCCACGCCGCCACCGCGACGCATGGTTTCGGCGGCCTGCAGCAATGCCGTATAGATTCCGGGACGGCCATCGACCATTTCGGAGATTGAATCGCCGACTGGTTGCACGAAACAATTGATCAGCGTGGCGCATAAATCGGTGCCAGCGGCGGAGTTGATGCGGCCGGCCGGAACGAAGCCGTTTTCCTGGGCTTCGAGAAACTCCAGCTCCAGTTTGGCGCGCTTGTCTTCAGCCTCGATCGAGGCCAGCGCCCGGGCGACCCGCCGGCGCACGTCGCGGACGTCCTGTTCATTGCCCTTCGCATATTTCTCGAGTAGCACCTCACCGGATATTTCCTGTGGCAAAGGCAGCGCAAGTTGTTGAATATGAATGGTTTCCTCAGGTGCTGCAGTGGTCGTTGTCATGTGTATTTTCCCTGCGAGGGTGGCAATCGATAGCGGCGAAGAATACCCTCACGATTTGCCAATGTGAAGCAAATATTTCACGGGCTTATAAAACAACAGCTTACATGCATGGTCAGTAGATTAGCAAAGTGTATGCCACTAGATATAGTGGGTTATTCACAATTTATCCACAGAGGAAAGCCGCCGGTTTACCGCTCTGTTTTCGCTTGCGGCCGACGGTGTTTTGCGCCAAAGGGATCGCCAAAACTCCATCCGGGTCGGTTAAGCTAGCGCCCTTTCCCAGTTACTCGATTACTCGACATCGCCATGGCCCAATACGTTTTCACGATGAACCGCGTCGGCAAGATCGTGCCGCCGAAGCGCCAGATTCTCAAGGACATTTCGCTCTCGTTTTTCCCCGGCGCCAAGATCGGCGTGCTCGGCCTCAACGGCTCGGGCAAATCGACCGTGCTGAGGATCATGGCCGGCATTGACAAGGAGATCGAGGGCGAGGCGACGCCGATGCCGAACATGACTATCGGCTATCTGCCGCAGGAACCGCAGCTCGATCCCGGCCAGACGGTGCGCCAGTCGGTCGAGGGCGGCCTCGGCGAGTTGATGGAAGCCAAGCAGAAACTCGAGGAAATCTACGCCGCCTACGCCGAACCCGATGCCGATTTCGATCAACTGGCCACCGATCAGGCGAAATACGAGGCGGTCATCGCCGCCGCCGGCACCGATGTCGAGCACCAGTTGGAGATCGCCGCCGATGCGCTGGGGCTGCCCCCATGGGATGCCATTGTCAAGAACCTGTCCGGTGGCGAGAAGCGCCGCGTCGCGCTGGCCCGCCTGCTGCTCTCGCGGCCCGACATGCTGCTGCTCGACGAGCCGACCAACCACCTCGACGCCGAATCGGTCGAGTGGCTCGAACAATTCCTCACCCGCTTCCCCGGTACCGTGGTGGCGGTGACGCATGACCGCTACTTCCTCGACAACGCCGCCGAGTGGATTCTCGAACTCGATCGCGGCCATGGCATTCCCTGGAAGGGCAATTATTCGTCATGGCTGGAGCAGAAGGAAGCGCGCCTGGAAACCGAATCCAAACAGGAAGTCGCCCGCATGAAAGCCATGAAGCAGGAACTGGAGTGGGTGCGGCAGAGCCCCAAAGCCCGCCAGGCCAAGAGCAAGGCGCGCCTGGCGCGCTTCGACGAACTCAGTTCGCAGGAATACCAGAAGCGTAACGAGACCCAGGAAATCTTCATTCCGGTCGGCGAGCGGCTCGGCGACAAGGTGGTGGAGTTTCATAACGTCAGCAAGGCTTTCGGCGACCGCCTGCTGATGGATAACCTGAGCTTCACCATCCCGCCTGGTGGCATCGTCGGCGTCATCGGCCCCAACGGCGCCGGCAAGTCGACGCTGTTCAAGCTGATTACCGGCAAGGAAACGCCGGATTCCGGCGAAGTGGTGGTCGGTCCGACGGTGAAGATGGCCTTCGTCGATCAATCGCGCGATGCGCTTGACGGCAGCAAGACCGTCTTCGAGGAGATTTCCGGCGGTGCCGACATCCTCACGGTCGGCCGCTACGAAACGCCGTCGCGCGCCTACATCGGCCGTTTCAATTTCAAGGGCGGCGACCAGGGCAAGAACGTCGGCAATCTTTCCGGCGGCGAGCGCGGCCGCCTGCATCTGGCCAAGACCTTGATCGCCGGCGGCAATTTGCTGCTGCTCGACGAACCGTCCAACGACCTGGACGTGGAAACCCTGCGCGCGCTGGAAGATGCGTTGCTGGAATTCGCCGGTTGCGTGATGGTGATCAGCCATGATCGCTGGTTTCTCGATCGTATCGCTACCCACATCCTCGCTTGCGAGGGCAACTCACAATGGACCTTCTTCAACGGCAATTACCAAGAATACGAGGCTGATAAGAAGAAGCGCCTCGGTGAGGAAGGCGCCAAGCCGCACCGGATTCGCTACAAGCCGATCAGCCGCTGAGCAAAGCTAGGCAACGCATGCAGCCCGCTGCGGAATTCATGGAACTGCTCGCCCCCGCCAAGAACCTGGCGTTCGGCATGGCAGCGATCGACCATGGTGCTGATGCCGTTTACATCGGCGGCCCGACTTTCGGCGCGCGCGCTTCAGCGGATAACACGGTGGCCGACATCGCCGCGCTGGCGGCTTACGCGCACCGCTATTCGGCCAAGGTGCTGGTGGCGCTCAACACCATTCTCAAGGATGACGAACTCGAGCCGGCGCGGCGACTGGTGTGGCAACTCTACGAGGCCGGTGCCGATGCACTGATCGGCCAGGACATGGGCCTGCTCGAACTCGATCTGCCGCCGATCCAGTTGCATGCCAGCACCCAGACTGACAACCGCACGTTGGCGAAGGTGCGCTTTCTTGAGCAGGTCGGCTTCTCGCAGATTGTGTTGGCCCGCGAGCTGTCGCTAGAGCAGATCCGCCGCATCGCTGAGGGTACCGGCGCGACGCTGGAGTTCTTCGTGCACGGCGCGCTGTGCGTTGCCTTCAGCGGTCAGTGCTATATCAGCCACGCCCACACCGGCCGTAGCGCCAACCGCGGCGACTGTTCGCAGGCTTGCCGGCTGCCTTATACCCTGGCCGACCAGGATGGGCGCATCGTTGCGCATGACAGACACCTGCTATCGATGAAGGACAACGACCAGAGTGCCAACCTCCGTGCCCTTGCCGATGCCGGTATTCGCTCTTTCAAGATCGAGGGTCGGCTCAAGGATTTGTCCTACGTCAAGAACATCACGGCGCATTACCGGCAGTTGCTCGACGGAATCATTGCCGATGGCAGTGACTATCGGCGAGCCTCCTCCGGACACAGCACCTTCGCCTTCGAGCCGCGACCGGAGAAGACTTTCAACCGCGGTGCCACGGACTACTTCGTCAACGGTCGCCAGGCCGATATCGGCGCCTTCGAGTCGCCCGGTTTTTCCGGCGAGCCGGTCGGCACCGTGACCGCTGTTGCCGGCGACCACTTTGAAGTGGAGTGTGCGGTCACTTTCCACAACGGCGACGGCTTCAGCTATTTCGACAGCCATCACGACTTGGTTGGATTGCGCGTCAATCGCGCCGACGGAAGTCGTCTCTATCCGGCTGTCATGCCGGATGATCTGCGAGTGGGCACGTCGCTTTATCGCAATCACGATCAGGAATTCGAGCGTCTGCTGGAGAAGAAGTCCGCAGAGCGCAGGATTCGTGTCGATATCCAATTCGAGGAAACGACGGATGGTTTCGCGTTGCGCCTGGTCGATGAGGATGGCATTTCCGCTACAGGGACCGTTGCCGCCGCCAAGGAGCCCGCGGTCAACGCCGCGCCTGCCCTGAACAACATTCGCCAGCAGCTTGGCAAACTTGGCAGCACGATCTTTGCCGCCGGTGAAATCGTGCTGAATCTTTCCGCCGCCTGGTTCATCCCGGCCTCGACGCTCAACGGCCTGCGCCGTAACGCCGTCGAGTTGCTTGAAGCGGCGCGCCAAGCCGCTTGGCAGCGACCGCCGCGCCTGACCGCCGTCGAACCGCCGGCGCCATATCCGGAAGGCGATTTGAGCTACCTGGCAAATGTCTATAACGGCAAGGCCCGGGCGTTTTATGCACGGCACGGCGTCGGCCAGATCGAAGACGCTTACGAAGCCAACCACGAGGCCGGCGCTGTGTCATTGATGATCACCAAACACTGCCTGCGCTACAGCTTCAATCTCTGTCCAAAGGAAGTGAAAGGCATCCGCCCCGATCCGATGACCTTGATCAACGGCAAGGAAAAGCTGACCCTGCTTTTTGACTGCAAGGCATGCGAAATGCACGTGGTCGGCAAGCTCAAGAAACACCGTACGATACCCATCGCGGTTAAGGCGGCATGAGCGGCGGCCTGTCGCTGTGCCGCACTTCCTTAGTTGCTGCGGCTTTGCTCTTTCTGGCCATCTCCGCTGGCGGCGCAATAGCGGCTACCACACCCTATCGCGGCACTTATATTGAAGTCGACGGCGCCGGTTTCATTCAGCGCTGCGCTTCGTCACAACGAATCAAGGTTGGCGGAGACAGCGCGGCAGCCGAGCTCTCGGCGATTTATGCGACGCTCATTGGCAGCTCTGGCGGCAACAATCAGGCCGGCCTCTATGTCGAGTTGCGTGGGCGTCCCGGACCGCGCGGGTCGCTGCTGGTGAGCGGCCTGGAGCGAGTAATCAAGGATGACACAGGTTGCCGCGAGGTACTGCGTAAATCGTTGTTCAAGGCATTCGGCGTCGAGCCGAACTGGCATCTCTTTATTGACGACACCGGCCTGCGCTGGCGAACGCTCGCCGACGGTGTGCTGATGTCATTCCCGCTGCAGCGCCAGCAACGCCGTGACGATGCCTGGACATTCGATTCGGAACATCCAACAAATCCGACAAATGCCATCCACGTCGAGCTGCGCCACATGCGCTGCATCGAGCCAGTCTCCGGCGGTCGTTACAGTTACGAAGCGAGGATCAACGTTGGCGACAGACAGTATGCCGGCTGCGCTGGGTGCAATCGAAAGTGTTGGAGGGTCTCAAGCGGCGGCGGCCTTATTCCAGTAACGCTGCCAGCAGTGATTGGCACGCAGGACGA
>CAISUK010000516.1 GCA_903888645.1 uncultured Pseudomonadota bacterium
ACGAAGAACCGCAGGTATTGCACTACGGCAAGGCCGGTACCGGCGTCAAACTTGAAGCCGGCATGGTCTTCACCATCGAGCCGATGATCAACGCCGGCAAGGCGGCCATCTCGGAGCTTCCCGATGGCTGGACGATCGTCACCAAGGATCGCAGCCTTTCCGCCCAGTGGGAGCACACCATTCTGGTCACCGCCACCGGCCACGAGGTATTGACCGTTTCTGCCGGCATGCCGCCAAAGCCTTCCATCGAGCCTTGACGCAGCGATGCGCGCACTCTAACTCTACCGATCCGTAGCCAATTGAAATCCTTGATCGCCGAATTCAAGAGCCGGCTGCAGGCCGAGCAAAAGGCCCTTCGCCATGCCTACGAATCGGGCGGTGGCCCCAAGGCCATGCTGGGCGGGCGAACCCGCCTCGTGGATCGACTGCTAGCCGATCTCTGGCGAAATACGGAAATGCCGCCCGAATTGGCACTGGTTGCCGTCGGGGGCTACGGCCGCGGCGAGCTTTATCCGGCTTCCGATATTGACATCATGATTCTGTTGCCCGATGGCGACGATAGTGCGGCTCACCCCGGCATCGAAAGGCTGGTCGGCCTGTGCTGGGACATCGGACTTGAACTCGGCCATAGCGTGCGCAACATCGATCGATGCATGGAGGAAGCGGCGCGCGACATCACCGTGGAAACGACCTTGCTCGAGTCGCGTTTTCTGGTCGGAGAGCGAAATCTGTATCGCTCCTTTTGCCTGCAGTTGGCGGCGCAGATAGACCCCAAGGCCTTTTTCAAGGCGAAGCGGCTCGAGCAGGAAGAGCGCTACGCCCGGCATAACGACACACCCTTCAGCCTGGAAGCGAATTGCAAGGAAAGTCCTGGCGGACTGCGCGATCTCCAGATCATCTTGTGGATTGCCCGTACCAATGGGCTGGGCAAATGCTGGGCGGACCTGGCTGCCAAACAACTCATTACCGGCGACGAGTTGCGCCAGTTGCGGCGGGTCGAAACCTTCCTTCAGCACACTCGCATTCGCCTGCATTATCTGACCAAACGCCACGAAGATCGGTTGTTGTTTGAAGCGCAGGAGCCACTCGCCCAGGCCTTCGCCATTACCCGCACGGTGGCCAAGCGCGCCAGCGAAGTCTATATGCAGCGCTACTTTCGTAATGCCAAGCTGGTCACCCAGTTGAATACCGTGCTGTTGCAAAACATCGGCGATTCGATCTTCCCCAACGAGCAGAGGGCGCCAGTCTTCATTCACGAGCATTTCCAGATGGATCGCAATCTTCTCGATGTGCGCCGCGAAGACGTATTTGAGTTGCATCCGACCGCGATCCTCGAGAGTTTCCTGTTGATGCAGAAGCGTTCCGAGCTCAAGGGTATGACCGCGGGCACCCTGCGGGCACTGTGGAGAGCACGCCGGCTGATCACCCCTGGCTTTCGCCGCGACCCAGTCGTTCGCGCCCTGTTGCGGCAGATTCTCGAGCAGAAACGCGGCCTCGTCCACGAACTCAGACGGATGAACCAGTACGACATTCTTGGCCGGCTGATTCCCGCCTTTGGCAAGGTGGTCGGGCAAATGCAGCACGACCTGTTTCACGTCTATACGGTCGACCAGCATATCCTGCAGGTGGTCAGGAACCTGCGTCGCTTCACCATGCCCGAGCACGCGCACGAATACCCGTTCTGCAGCAGACTGGTGGCCGCCTTCGAACGACCCTGGCTGCTCTACGTGGGCGCCCTGTTTCATGATATTGCAAAGGGCCGCGGCGGCGATCATTCCAAACTCGGCATGGCCGACGCCCAACGTTTCTGCCGCGAACACGACATTGTCGGGGACGACGCCGAGTTGATCGTTTTCCTGGTCCGCAATCACTTGGCAATGTCATCCATTGCGCAAAAGCAGGACCTCACCGATCCGGATGTGATAAGCGCATTTGCCGCGGTGGTCGGCAACGAGCGGCGCCTCGTCGCCCTCTACCTGCTTACTGTTGCCGATATACGCGGCACCAGCCCCAAGGTCTGGAATGCCTGGAAGGGCAAGTTGCTGGAGGATCTCTTCGTCTTTACCGGCCGGTTGCTGCGCGGCGGCTCTCCGGTAGCCGCCGCCGGCCTGGCCGAGCGCCAGGAGGATGCCCGGGCCATCCTTCGCTACCACGGCCTGCGACCGAACATCGAGTCGTCGCTCTGGCAGCAGTTCGACACGGTCTATTTCATGCGCCATGATGCCGACGAAATTGCCTGGCATACCCGGACGCTGTATTACCGCCCGGACGCGCCGCAACCTGTCATCCGCGCCCGCTTGAATCCCATTGGCGAAGGCCTTCAGGTCATGGTTTACGTTTCCGATCAGGCCGACCTGTTTGCCCGCGTCTGCGGATTCTTCAGCCGCTTTGGTTTCAGCATTGTCGAAGCAAAAATTCATACGACGCGACACGGCTATGCGCTCGACAGTTTTGTCCTGCTCGATCCCAGCCGCCAATTCAACTACCGCGATGCCATCGGCCTGATCGAGCACGACCTGACCGAACGACTGGTCAAGGCGCCACCGCTGGAAGCGCCGACCAAGGGGCGTCTGTCACGACAAGTAAAGAACTTTCCGGTCATTCCGGAAGTGGTCATTCGCCCCGATGACAAAGGTCAGCAATACCTCATGTCGGTCACCGCCGCGGATCGCCCGGGGCTGCTTTACGCCATTGCCCGGGTACTCGGAAATCACGGCATCAACCTGCATACGGCAAAGATCGCCACCCTGGGCGAGCGGGTCGAAGACACCTTTCTCATCAGCGGCCGCGAGTTGGCGAAAACGGCAACCCTGGTCAATCTCGAGCAGGAATTGCTCGATGCGCTGCAAATTTGAATCGGCGTCTGGCCAAGCTACTCGAGCCTGAAGACCACCGGCAATATCAGCTCCATGGCGCCGGCATTGGGCACATTGTGCATTGCCTCGGCGGCACGCACCGCTGCCTCGTCAAGAATCGCATGACCACTACTGCTGGCGACGCGGATATCGATCAGGTCGCCGTTCTTGTCGAGTGTGAGCAGCAGGCGTACCTCGCCTTCAATTTCAAGCGCTGCAGCTTCGGCCGGGTAAAACTGGTACGCCGAGAGCTTCCGCTGCGCCGCGTGAAGCGAAGCCTCCGCGGCCAAGCCGACAGCATTGCGAGGCGGTAAGGCCGGCAGACTTTTTTCCGGCGCGTCGTCGAGGGTGTTTTTCAGCATCGTGTCCGGTGCCGACGGCGGCGCCGCATTGGCTTGGCTCAGCCGGGCGATCAACAGCGCAGACGGCATCGGCCTTTTCCCGCTCCGCTCGAGCGCACTGACTGCAATCAGCAAAACATGCAGCAGCAGCGAAACAGCCAGGGCAATAGATAAACGGCGTTGCAGCATGAACGTTGGCGAAATCGAGCCGGGTGACCTGACATCTATAAAATGGGCACCTATTCTGCTACAAGATCGATGCTGCTCATCCGGGAACCCTGCAAATGAAATTGCCCTGGTATCACTTACTGGCGACCCACCTGGTCGTCAGTTGTCTCATTTTCGTTGCCGTGCCGGGCCATGCCGCGCTGCCTGACCCGGTTCGTTTCGGCGTCACGGTGGAACTGGGCAACCTCAATGCGGTGCGCAGCTGGCTCGACGCCGGCCTTGATCCCAATTTCGCCGCCGACCGGGTCGGCAGCGGCCTGATGATCGGTGCATGGGAGGGCAATGTCGAGATGATGGAACTGTTCCGCCAGCGCGGCGCCGACATCAATTTCACTAATGCCAATGGCGAGCAAGCGCTGCAGCTGGCCGCATGGAAGGGCAATGCCGATGCGGTTCGTTGGTTGATTGATCATGGCGCTGCCGTCAATCGCAGCGGTCGCGAATGGAGTGCGCTGCACTACGCGGTTTTCGCCGGCCACAAAGCCATCGTCGAGATGCTCATGGCGCAGGGTGCCGATGTCAATGCGCGGGTACCGAACGGATCTACGGTATTAATGATGGCAGCCCGCGAAGGTCGCGAGGAAGTTGCCAGGATGCTTGTCAACGCCGGGGCGGACACTAGGCCGACCAACGAGCGCGGCGAGTCTGCACTGACCTGGGCCATGCGCCACAAGAACTTCCGGATCGCCAACCTGGTGGCCTCGAAAGCCGAATTCGCCGTGGCAGCGAAAGCACCACCAGCGAGTTTTGGCACGCCGACACGCTCTCTGCCGGCGCCGATCCAAATCTCCGACCTGTTGCGCCAGATGCGTCAGGCCGAGGCGGAAGGTCGACCCACTGATGAACTGCGCCGCGCCTTTTTGCAAGCTGTCCAGGAATTCAAGCAGGATAGCCGTCCGCTGCTTGCACAAGGTGTCGCAACAGCCAGCGAACAACAAGACCGCCGGCGATCAGCCCCTGTGCCGAGCGCCCTGGTCATCACAGCCAAACGCAAGCAGGTCAGCAGCGAGCGGGCCGAACTGACCTATGACAGTCCCGGCGAGGTGGCGACGCTCTTGCAGCAGCTTCGCCAAGCCCGCGCGGAGGGACGTCCGACAGAGGCACTGAGCAAAGCCCTGGTGGACGCCGTGGCGAGCAAGAGCCGGCAACCTTGACGATCAAGTCATGTCAGTGCCCAGTGTTTTCTTGACTAACGGTGGGGAAATGCCGTGGCCAAGATCATCGGCCAGTCCGTGGGCATCGGAGGTCTCAATGTGACCGCCGATGTGAGCGTCGTGCAGTACCTTCTCAATTGCGTGCCTGTCAGCCACGGTGGTCCGACGCAGGAACTCTCGATCACTGGCGTCCTCGACCACGACACTCTGCGCGCGATTCAGCGCATGCATCTGGCGAATCGGAAGGACCCCACCAGCCGCCTCGATCCCAACAGCTCGGCGCTACGCTGGTTGAGCCAGTTCGATCCTTTTCCCAACGAAGCGCTCAATTTGGCCTTCGCAAAGTCTGGTGGCAAGGAGACAGCGGGGTCGTCCTCAGATAACTGGGGTGCCAAGACAGCTTCCTCGCCTTCTCAAGGCATAAAGTTTGGGGCACCGATCGTCGGCCAAGTGGGGAGGCTCAAGATCGCTGGTGATTTGGCCTTTTCCGGAAGGCGTGCTGACGGCAAATCGGGAACGACTGCTGGCTCTGGCGCGAAGACGGGGGAAACAACGTGGGCCAACGGCGCCACCAAGCAGGGCACACCGACGGGGCGAGGCCGCAACCAAAAGCCTCGGCCTGCGTTCGTGCGCTCCATCGACTATTTCGAGTCGGGCAATACAGGGAGCACTAGCGGCGGTGGGAAAACCGGCGGCGACAGCAGCAGCAGCGGCGGCGGCAGTGGCAAGACTGGAGCGTAGATGCGCGCTGACCTTTGTCTCCCCGCCGGTCAGAACAACGGTGATGACGAATGGGTGATACCGGAATTCCCCGGAGGCATAAGGGAGCTTACCCCCTTCGTGCGCGAGGTGATGCTGCCGGGTGGCCCCGACGTGGTGCCGTGCATCGACGATCAGGTGTCGCGCTTCCGACTCGCGTATCGTCGCTCCGCCATCGACCGCTGGGGCGTTTTTGCGGCTGAAGACATTCCCGCGCGGCGCCGCGTCACCGAATATACGGGCGAGCGCATCTCACATCGCGAGGTGACGCGTCGGAGCTTACGGCCGCGGACGTACATCTTCTGGGTTTCCGCGCGCGTGGCTATCGACGGCGCGGTTGGAGGCAGCGGAGCGGAGTTCATCAACCAAGGATGTGCTCCCAACCTCATCGCGCGCGTGTCGCGAGGACACGTGCACTTGGTGAGCCAGCGCGCCATTGCGGCGGGCGACGAACTGCTTTTAGACTATCGCATTCGCGGCGGCGGTCCCTTGGTGACCTGCCGCTGCGGCGCTCCGAACTGCCGTGGGTACCTTAATCATCCCGACGACCCTAGGCTTGCCAGGGATCTTGCAAACGATGATAGCCACACTGCCTTCGGCAAGCGCCAGTAAGGTAGCGCGCTGGTCGCGGTCTGGTCGCGGTCTAGCGTGATTTCGTCGCGATCCTCGGGCAACCGTGGCGGCCGGACGTCGCCCAGATCGATGCCGCTCAGGTCAAGCGTGGGGACTTGCTTTGATTCAACAACGGTAAGACGGGTAGACTTGACGGTAGCCATGATGCAATCTCCTGTATTGCGTTGTGGTTAGGCGGGTTTGGTGTATCAGCACCTTCCCCGCCCCTTTGCCTGATTCCGCCAGGCGGCGGTAAAAATCATGCGGCCATGGCCAGGGGCGTGACGTGTGGAATGCCAGCCTGGCGGGCCTGCCACAGATCGTAGGCGCTCTGCTCGGCCAGCCACAACCGGGCTTCGCCGCCACGCTCGACGCCGAGCCGTGCCTCGATCCGCAAGACCATTTCCAGAGAGATTGCAGCGCGGCCGTTGAGCATCCGCGAGAGCGTTACCCGCGCGACGTTCAGCTGTTGCGCCGCTTCGGTCACGGATAGCCCAAGCGCCGGCAGCACGTCATCGCGTAGCGTCAGTCCAGGGTGTGGCGGGTTGTACATTGTGGTCATGGTTGCTCGTCCTTCAGTGATAGTCCTGATAATCCACCAGCACGGCATCTTCACCCTCGAATGTGAAGGTCATGCGCCAATTGCCGCTGACCGACACCTCGTAATGCCCTTTCAACTCGCGCCCTTTCAATGGGTGCAGACCCCAGCCTGGCAGATTCATTCCTTGCGCGTTGGTCGTTTCGTTCAAGCGACGAAGCATTCTGGCAAGTCTCGGCGCATGTGCCTACTGAATACCGGCGATGCTGCCACTCTCGAAAAATGCCTTCAGTCCCTTGTGCCGAAATGACTTAATCACGCACTTCCTAGTAGTTCGTTCCATTAAAGCAATTACACATTACGACACCTCCAGGTCGAACTTCTTCCAGCGGAAGACGACCGGGGTTGCGTTCATCTCATCAATGCCTTTGAGGATGCGCGCCTTGAGG
>CAISUK010000517.1 GCA_903888645.1 uncultured Pseudomonadota bacterium
CGTCGGCGTCTTCAATGGCAATGGCCGCAACATCAACTTCAATGATGACAATAACTTCATGGTGGCGGGACGGATTGAGTTGATGCCTTACACAGGGAAACTTTTCGGTCAAGACGCAAAATGGAAATTGGGCGTGGACGCCTTTCATACTCGCGATGCGGCAGGCACGGTTGTGTCGCCGGCCGGCAACTTGGCGGTGCAATCCGAAGGCTCACTCAAGGCGCTGACCACAACCTCGGAAGACGAACGCTGGGCTTGGGGTGTGGATCAATCGCTCACCATTGGCCCGTTCTGTTTGATCGCCGAATTTCTGGAGGAAAAATTCCGGCATCCAACCGCAACCCTGGGCGACTTTACGGCGAACGGCTACTACATCCAAGGCAGCTACTATCTACCCTTCTGTGACAAGAAATTCCAACTGGTCTCCGAGTGGGCAAGCTTCAACCCAGGCCAAAAATCGAACGATGACATTTGCTCGATTATCGGCGGCCTGAACTATTACATCAAAGGCGACAACATCAAATTGATGTTGAACTATATCCACACCTGGTCTGACTTCCGAGAACACAACCCGGGTTTGGGTCGTGACGAATTCGATGAAGCGCTGCTGCGATTGCAGTTAATGTTCTAGACGGAGGACGGAAACAGACTCGGGCGGCGATTTCGCGCGGTTACACTTTTGCGGCCGCAGGCGCAGCAGATTTCCGAGAGCGGCGGCACGGATTTTTTCGGCGATGTCGGGGTATTCCTTCAAAAACTGCCGAGCGGCCTCGCGCTCTTGTCCGATCATCTGGTTGTCTGGGTCACGCGGCCTGCAGCTCACGGGCGTGCGGGATTTCGCGACGATGGACGGGCCGAACCTGCGCTTTTTCCAACGTGACGACGGTGGCGGTGTGGCCTGCAAGCGTAACGAACTCCACTTCGTAGGCCTTGCCGTCGTGATAGATGTGCACGACTGTACCCACGTCGCCCGCCTTGAGTCCTTCCTTGGGCACAGCGGTTTTCAATACCACTCGATCATGTTCTCGAATCATCGGTTCGCTCCTTCCTTCTGCGGATAGGCTGTCACCAGCCGTGGCCTGTCTGCTCCGTGGTCCACTATCCACACGCTCTGGACGGTGGATCTCTTACCGCTCGGCGAATCCATCAGGCCGCGGCAAATATACTTCCGACCGTGCCGAGTTTCCACACTTTTGATAACCATTGAAGTTTGCACCAGCTTGTGCAGCGCTTGGGAGAAGGCCTCCCAATCATCCTCGATAAAGTGGCGCAAGCATCTTGCTTGCGAAATGATTTTCCTCTAAAACCGCAAGCTGGAAGCTTGCGCCACCATTGGGAAGCCAGTATTTCAACAGCTTGCTAGTGGCGCCGACTTACGCCTTTTCCGTCGCGGCAGGCGGAGCGGCAACTTTCTCGAGCGCTGCGGCGCGGATTTTTTCGGTGATGTCGGGGTGTTCCTTCAAAAACTGTCGAGCCGCCTCGCGCCCCTGCCCAATCATCTCGCCACCGTAAGCCAGCCAGGCGCCTTTTTTCTCGATGACTCCTTGCTCTGTGGCGATGTCGAGGATCGAGCCTTCCCGCGAGA
>CAISUK010000518.1 GCA_903888645.1 uncultured Pseudomonadota bacterium
CAGGTCGTTCATGCCGAGCGCATCGTAAGCCTTGATCATCACGAACAGCGCTTCCTCATTGGCCGGCGCATCGGGGAATTCCTTGATGGCGCCCTGAGCGCGGCTCAGGGCAGCAACAAAGGCGCCGCGGCGCATGTAGTACAGCGCCACATGCACCTCATGCGAGGACATGGCATTGACCAGATACTTCATGCGCGCGGTGGAGTCGGCGGCGTACTTGCTTTCGGGAAACTTGGTGACCAGATCCTTGAAGGCGTCGAAGGATTCGCGCGCTGCCTTGGGGTCGCGTTCGGTTTGGTCCTGCATGCTGACACTACCGAGCAGGCCGAGGTCTTCGTTAAAATTCACCAGACCCTTGAGGTAGTAAGCGTAATCGACGTTGGGGTGATTGGGATGCAGGCGGATGAATCGGTCGCACGCGGAAATCGCCGAAGCCGTTTCGGTCTGCTTGTAATAGGCATAGGCCATTTCGAGTTGGGCCTGCTGCGAGTAGCGGCCATAGGGGAAGCGCGACTCGAGTTTTTCGAACAGTTTGATGGCATTGTCGTAGCCGCCATCGCTCATCGATGCGTGCGCTTCCTGATACAGCTTGTCGGCCGTCCAGTTGGCTTGCTCATCGATCTTGTCGGGCAATAGTCCGCAACCGGCAAGAAGAAGAACGGCGATAACGGCTAAACTACGCATGATGAATTTTCCGCATGACGAATCGGCCGATTATAGCCGAAAGCCTTCTGCCAGCCTGCCACCGGAGCGGCTGACGATCCCCGCCAACTGCGCCGGCCAGCGGCTAGATCAGGCATTGGCGCAGCTGCTGCCGATGCACTCGCGCAGTCGCTTGCAGGCATGGATGCGCGAGGGCCGCATTACCATCGATGCAGCGGCGGCAGATCCGAAACGCAAGGTCTGGGGCGGCGAGTGCATCGCTCTGAGTCCCGAACCGGAGCCCGCCGAACAGGCCGAAAAAGCCGAGGACATTGGTCTTTCGCTGCTTTTCGAAGACCCACACATAATGGTCATTGACAAGCCGGCCGGCCTGGTCGTCCATCCGGGCAGCGGCAACTGGTCAGGCACACTGCTCAACGCCTTGCTCCACCATGCGCCGCAGTTGGCCGGCATCCCCCGTGCCGGCATCGTGCACCGTCTCGACAAGGAAACCAGCGGTCTGCTGGTGGTGGCAAAAACGCTGGAAGCTCAGACCAATCTCGTCCGTCAATTGCAGGCGCGCAGCGTCAAGCGCCATTATCTGGCTGTCGTGCATGGCCGCGTCGCCGGCGATGGCAGCGTCGATGCGCCGGTCGGTCGTCACCCGCAACACCGGACCAAAATGGCGGTGACGCCGAACGGCCGCGAAGCGCGCACCCATTATGCCGTTCGCGAACGCTACGCCACATCGACGTTGCTTGAATGCCGCCTGGATACCGGACGCACTCATCAGATTCGCGTGCATATGACAAGCATCGGTCACCCGCTGATCGGCGATCCGGTTTACGGTCGACGCACGAGTGGCGATGCGCTGCTTGACGCCTTTCCGCGCCAGGCTTTGCATGCCTGGCGGCTGGCGCTGTTGCATCCGGCCAGCATTAGCGAAATGTCATGGGAAGCACCGCTACCGGCCGATTTCGACGGACTGCTAGCAGCGCTGCGCGCAGGGCAATGACAGCGACCGACTGGATCGTTCCCGACTGGCCGGCGCCGGCTCGCGTCAGGGCATTGGTAACGACCCGTCAGGGCGGCGCCAGTACTGGAAGTTTCGCCGCGTTCAATCTGGCCGAACACGTTGGCGACGCTGCAGCGACGGTTGCCGCCAACCGCGCCGCACTACGCCAGATTTTGCCCAGCGAACCAAAGTGGCTGCAGCAAGTGCATGGCAACCGCTGCGTCGATGCCGCAACGGTAGTACCGGGCGAGGCGGCGGATGCCTGCGTTGCCCACGCGCCTGGTCAGATCTGCGCCGTCATGACAGCCGATTGCCTGCCGCTCCTGCTCTGCGCCGCGACAGGCAGTGCGGTTGGTGTCGCCCATGCCGGCTGGCGCGGATTGGCGGCGGGCGTCATCGAATCGACCGTGGCAGCGATGGCCTGCCCGCCCGCAAACCTGCTCGCCTGGCTGGGGCCGGCCATCGGACCGCGAGCCTTCGAAGTCGGCGACGAGGTCCGGGCCGCCTTCATCGCCGCCGATACGGCAGCAGAAGAAGCATTCGCGCCGCAGGCCGGCAGCAAGTGGCACTGCGATCTCTATCGCCTGGCGCGGCAGCGCTTGTCTAGCTGTGGCGTGACGAAAATCAGTGGCGGTGGCTTCTGTACCTTCAGCGACGCGGAGCGTTTTTACTCGTTTCGTCGTGACCGGCAGACCGGACGGATGGCGTCCTTGATCTGGCTGGAACAAGCCGGCCAATGATCGCCGCCGTCACGACCGCCCGTGCACCGGCGCACGACGCGGCGGCGGCGAATGCGGCGCAGTAGCGGATCCCTGTTCGAGCACAAAGCCGGCACTTTCATCGCAACCCAACGCAGCAACCAGCCACGGCATCACCTGGCCCAGTGTCGCCGCCAAAGTCCATGGCGGGTTGATGACGAACATGCTGCTGCCATGCATGCCGAAACCATCCTCTGCCGGCGCGCGTACGGTCAGCCTGACATGCAGCCAATCGGCCGGGAGTTTCTGGAGTTTTTCGATGAGTTGGCGCGGTGCGCTGCGCGTCAGTTGCGGAACCCAAAGCGCATAGGTGCCGCCGGCAAAGCGGGCTAGTCCGTCTTTCGCCGCGGCAATGACGTGCAGATAGTCATGCTTGTCTTCGTAGGCCGGATCGATCAGCACCAGGCCGCGCCGCGACGGCGGCGGCAGGACCGATTTGAGCGAAGCGAAGCCGTCGCTATCGGCGATGACGTAGCGGCGCTCGTCGCCGGCAAAGTTCCGGGCTAATTCCTTCTTGAGCAATTCGACATCGCTGCTGTGGAGTTCGAACAGGCGTAGGCGATCTGCCTCGCGCATCAAGCGCATCGCAAACCAGGGCGATCCGGGATAACGCTTCAGCTTGCCATTGGCATTGAAGCCGCGCACCAGGTCAATATACTCAGACACTGCGGCAGGAATATCCTGGCGTGACCAAAGCCGGCTGATACCGCTTTCGTATTCGCGATTTTTCATTGCATAGCCGGCATCCAGGGCATAGCACCCGGCACCGGCATGGCTATCGACTACCCAATAGGGCTTGTCCTTCTGGTTGAGATAGTTGAGCAGTTGCACCAACACCAGATGCTTGAGTACATCAGCATGATTGCCGGCGTGGAAGGCGTGACGATAACTGAGCATGGCTGGCGTCGAATTGCGGATCGAGTGTCCAGTTTATCAGTCCGCCGGACTTCAACCCGCCGTCAAGGTCAATGCCAGCGGCGCGGAGAGTGCGAGGCGATGAAGGAAGGTTTGCATGAAACCGCGTAACGCCACGCAAGGCGCTTGCTCAGGGGCGCGCAACCGCCATCTTGCCGGTGATCAAAATGGCGCGGAAGTCGTTGACGTTGGTCAGTGTCGGTCCGGTCACGATGGCGTCTCCGAGCGCCGCGAAGAAGCCGTGGCCATCGTTTCGCGCCAGGCTTTCGCTGGCGCGGATGCCCCGTGCCGAGGCCCGCGCCAGCGTGTCCGGGGCGAGGCAAGCGCCGGCGATTTCCTCCATGCCATCGACGCCGTCGGTGTCACCGGCAATGGCGTAGATGCCCGGCGCCCCTTGCAGGGCGATGCCCAATGACAGAAGGAATTCGACGTTGCGGCCACCGCGCCCGTCGCCGCGCACAGTGACCGTAGTTTCGCCGCCGGAGAGCAGCACGCAGGGCGGACGAAAGGGCTGTCCGCGTCGGGCGACCTGAAGCGCGATGCCCGCCATTACTGTGCCGACATCTCGTGCCTCGCCCTCGATCGCATCGCCAAGAATGTGCGCTGGCAGTCCGCGCTGTTGCGCCAGCGCAGCGGCTGCCTCCAGCGCCATTTGCGGCGTGGCGATCAGGTGCGTTTCAATTTCGGGAAGGCGGCTGTCGCCAGGTTTGAGGGTTTCGCCGCCGCCGCTTTGCAAGACATCCTGCACCCGCTGCGGTACGGCAATGGCATAGCGGCGGAGGATGTCGAGTGCGTTGGCGCAAGTGCTGCGGTCGGCGACCGTCGGGCCGGAAGCAATATCGCAGGGATCGTCGCCGGGTACATCGGAAATGATCAGGTTCAGCACGCGCGCCGGACTGCAGGCTGCCGCCAGACGACCGCCCTTGATGGCCGACAGATGGCGGCGCACGCAATTGATTTCAGAAATTGTGGCGCCGCTCGTGAGCAGGGCGCTGCTCACTGCTTGTTTATCCTCAAGGCTGATCCCAGTGGCCGGCAAGGGTAGCAGCGCCGATCCACCACCGGAAATGAGGCACAGCACCAGGTCGTCGGCGCTCAGACCGCCAACAAATTGCAGGATTCTTTTGGCTGCCTGGAGTCCGGCCGCATCCGGCAGCGGGTGAGCGGCTTCGATAATCTCGATATGCCGATAAGGTACCGCGTAGCCATATCGCGTCACCACCAGACCGGAGAGCTTGCCGGTCCAGTGCTCCTCGACCGCCCTGGCCATGGCCGCCGACGCCTTGCCGGCGCCGATGACGATCAGCCGTCCGCGCGGTGGCTCCGGCAGATAAGGTGCGATGCATTTATCGGGCTAGATCGGAAGAGCGTCGTGTAGGGGACGAGTGTCTTCGCCTGTGTAGATCTCG
>CAISUK010000519.1 GCA_903888645.1 uncultured Pseudomonadota bacterium
AGCCGCCGGCGGGGCTGTTGAAGGTCGGGCCGCCGCAAGTACCATCCAGGCTATCGACCACGAGTTTCTGACCGACGCTGACCGCCTGGAAGTTCATGCCGAACACGGTCGGCACAGCCTTCGCTGTTTTACCGTCCGCACTGAATCCCTTGATTTCGTTGACGATGGCATCAACTTTCAGCTTGTCGTTTTCGGCTGTGCAGTGCACGCTGACGGTGTTGTCGAAGCCGCCGACGCTGGTAATTTCTGGTGTGTACAAGTCATCAACGCCCTTGCCCGATGGGCCGTTGACAAGGTCATAAGCAGCGTGCTTGTCCGCCCAGGCGGTGCGTCCGCCGGAAGCGCGGATCACTTCGAAAATCGTATTGGTCTTGATCGCGTCATGCGGATAAACCTGGACGCATTTGTTGCCAGCCAGACGCTGCGGCAACGTTGCCGGATCGATGACATTCTTCGACACCCAATTGTTCGGATCGCTCGTGTCGTAAGCGTCGATGCTTTCGTCGAATGTGATCGATGAACCGGGGCCCGAGGCCGGGCCGGCGACGCAGTTGCTGCCAGGTGCGTAGAGCGTGCGGTCGTAGCTGACGTCGTAGAAAAATCCGTGAGAAATCGGCGAGCCGCCAGTCACCAGCGCCAACAGGCCGGGGAAAGAGTCCGAATTGGCGGGTGTGCGTGCGTTGGTGTAAGTGACGCCATGCCGCGAAAGTTCCGCAAGGGCCGAGTCGTGATGCTTTTCCACATAGCGGGCGACGTCCAGCGCATGCAGACCATCGACGCTGATCAGGAGTACGCGTTCGATGTCAGCCGCATTGGCCGTCGCTGTGGCGCCCATAGCCAGCCCGACCATCAGACTCAGGGCAGTCTTCTTGAATTTCACTTGTCATTCCTTTTTTCGGGGGAAGGGCCAAGTTTGATGGTTGATTGTTTCGAAGCAATTACAGATTGATGACATCGCAACTATTCATAGGCGAACTTTGCATTCCAAAGGCTCCGCGAGGTTCCTTTCACAGATAAATGGTCAAAACGTCATTCATTCGCAACATCTCTCGCCTACCTTGTCGAAGCGGGCGCAAGGTGAGTCCAACCATCTTGACGGACTCAATCCTGTCGCGCTTTCAAAACCTCACGACCAGATGGAAGCAACTATCGGTCGCGATTTTCCATTACTCACTCCCCGTATGAAAGGTTAAAAATGAAGAAATCAGTTATCGCCCTTGCATTGTCCACAGCCTTGGTTGGCGGCGCGTTTGCCGGTGAAGACAACGCTACTCGCGGCATTCCCCATCTGGACCACGCGTTCGTCATTGTCATGGAAAACCATGCATACAGTCAGATCATCGGCAACGCCGCGGCACCCTTCCTCAACAGCTACGCGAAGACCGCCAACCTGGCCGCGAATTACTTCGCCGTCGGCCATCCCAGCCTGACCAACTATCTGGAAATCGTCGGCGCCTCCAATTTCGGCGTGGTCAATGACAACAGTCCGGATTGGCACAACACGACCTGCAAATCGAATCTGGAAGCCAATACACCGGCGCTCGAAAGTGCAGTGCCAGACGTCACCTGCCCGATTGCCGGCTCCGGATTGGACGCCGCGACGCCCTCGGTCGACACGACTAACGAAGGTACGCCGGATGTACCCGTGTACAACGAATACGTCGGACCCGCGCAAACCGAAGGCAAGACCATTGCCGACCAGTTGGTCGAAGCCGGGCTGAGCTGGAAGAGCTATCAAGAGAACCTGCCGGCATCAGGGCCTGACGGCGCCAATTGGAGCGATGGCCTGCTCACCGACCACAATTTCGACACCGGCGCGCCGGTCGCCGGCATCCCGCACCTGTACGCGGTCAAGCACAACCCGTTTGCCTACTTCGCCAATGTTCAGGCCGGCACCGACCCGAGCAACAGCCTGAACAACATCGTCGGCTTCGACCGGCTCTACGCCGACCTGCGCAGCGGCCACGTGCCGAACTACTCGCTGATCGCGCCGAACCAGTGCCACGACCAGCACGAGCGCGGCGCCAGCGAAGTCGGCACCGGTTGCCAGTATGACCCGGATCCGGTGAAAGACGTGCTGAACCCGGCCGGCATCGCCCAGGGCGATGCCGCAGTGCAGGCGCTGGTTGGCGCCATCAAGGCATCGCCGGTGTGGAAGTCCGGCCACAGCGCGATCATCGTGGTGTGGGACGAGAACGACTACACCAGCAAGCCCAACCAGGTCGTCACCATCGTCGACACTAACTACGGCGTCAAGGGCGTCACCAGCCAGCATAAGTACAACCACTTTTCGTTGGTCAAGACCCTCGAAGCCGGCTTCGGTCTGGATTACCTGAATCATGCCGCCGACAAGGACGTTAAGTTGATGTCGGACCTGTTCGCACATCGCTAAGCATTATCAGTTGCACTTCTCGGCAGCCAGCGCGCCAGGCACTGGCTGCCGCAACTGATTCGAACGCTGAAACGAATATCTTCCCCCGACGTCAATACCAACCCCGGCTTCGATTCGAGCCATCCGCGCTACGCGGTGTCGCCCACAAACGTGATTCCGGGCGTGCCGGCAAAGGAGACCACTTTGCAATCCCCAGAACTATCGCCAAACACCGCTCAATTTCGACAATGATGTGCGCATCAATGCGCCCGAAAGCTTGACCCAGCTTGCCGCGCTTCACGGTCAAGGCCTTGTCCACCATGACCTGTGAAGGCATCTGCAAGCCTTTTTCGGCACTCGGTTGAACAGTCACGCGCAACAATGGCGCGGCGACAAGCGTGTTCGTTACGGGCAATACCGTCACCGTGGCGTGCTCGTCAAACTGATCAGCCTGAATGATCAAAGCGGGTCTTGGTTTGCCAAAGTCACCTTGCATGGCGATGATCACAAGATCGCCACGCATTATTCCGTCCAGCCGTCCACGTCCGCCAAGGTTTCATCCATGAATTGCAGCATGTTCGTGTCGGCCATATCCGCTTGAACGACAAGCCGGGATTGGCGGCGGCATTCCTCCGCAAAATCGGGCCTCCGCGTATCCGGCACCCAAATTTGCACCGGACTCAGGCCTGCCATGCGCAGCGCGTCGCGGTGTCTCTGGACTCGTACATTGACATTCGCCGTTCCCATTTGACCGCTCCTTTCCGAAGGTTCATGCAACACGATATGCGGATTCATTGTTACATGCAACGCAACTCGGCGACATTTTTGACACACTGTTCTCGAAGTACGCTCTGGGTTGTGCTGCTTCAGACCTTCGCCATCGTCTGCCGATCATCCGGCCGTATCAGTCAGAGAAATCGAGTCGGGAAGAATCAATCCGCTACGCGACATGCAGGGGCAGGACTGAGGCGTCTGCGTAGCTCCCACAAATTCAATCGGTGCCTTGAAACCGATTTCAGTGAGTCATCAATCAGCCATATTGATCCGGTAATCTCCAGCTTGGAAATTATTTCAATTGGATGTTCTTCAAACGCTATCGGGATTAGCCACTGATTCCGTTCTTACCGGAGTTGTCATGTCGAAGATCAAGTTCCACCGCGCTAAGCTTGCTTTTGTCCTCGGTCTTGCCGGA
>CAISUK010000520.1 GCA_903888645.1 uncultured Pseudomonadota bacterium
CGTCATTCCGGCGCAGGCCGGAATCCAGTTTCTGAACCGTTGTTTCTGGATTCCGGCCTGCGCCGGAATGACGACCAATGGAAGTCCCCTTCTTGGGACGGACTTTCTGTCTTTCTTGGTCGGTAATCATGAAAAAATGACGGGCAGCGTGCGCGCGAATGGCGCAGACCGCCCGGAAAAACTGCTTTTAGAACGTGTAGGAAGCGCTGGCGCTGATGACGTCGCGGTCACGCATCAGGTTGAGATTGCCACCGCCAAAGAAGGTGCTGTAGTTGAAGCCGACCTTCCACACATTATGCAAGTCGAAGTTAAGACCGACCGACACGGCACGATAGCCTTGGATGAAGGGAATCGTATTCGGGCTGGTGCCCTTGACATGGTGGTACCAGTCGATGATCGGCGTCATGGTCCAACCCGACTGGAAGATATTGGCATAGGTCAGGCCACCTTCCAGGACATAGCCCCAGGAGCGCCGATCAGGCAACGTGTAATTGTTGAGTAGATAAGGTGTGCCGCCGCTGTAGTCCAGATTCGGGTAGTAGGTGGCGGCCAGCTCCGTCATGACGTAGCCCTCGGCTGCACCCAAGGCCTGGGGAATCGCTGGCCCGAGCATCTTGAATCCGGTCAGGTGGGCTTGCCATTTCTTTTCTTCGACGTAGCCGTTGACAGTTGCTACACCGCCCAGTGAGTTAATAGCCTGCGTCAAAAGGTTGTATTGTGGTTTGGAATTAGATGTTCCGAAGCCTTGTGAAGGGTCAATCGGCACAGTAGGATCGATGGCGACGCTATCACGCGGACGATATGACAATTCAGCACCGATAGCCCACTCGCCTAGTTTTGTATTTAGAGAAACGCCGAACAACTCTTTGTCTTCACCGTACTGCTCAATAGCAGTGTACCCAGCAATGTTTTGACCGGCTACGCAAGAACCTGGAGCGCATATCTTGTTCAGATCCTGACGAAAACCAACAAAAGGCAATTTATCGTGATACCGGATGTAATAGGCCGCGTATTCCGTGTCGGCGTCCTTGGGCTTGAAGCGAAGGTTAAATCCGTATTGCCCTGTGTTCTTGGGTGATGTCTGTTCGACTGGTACGAGACCTCCGGCAGTGGTAATCGCCGCTAAACTCCGGGCTCGGGTCGGATCAAAGTCCCCAATGCCACCGAAGGTCGTCGGGATAAATGCCCCTCGCTTGCCACCCTTGCCGATGAAGTCGGCACCCGACCAGTACGTTCCAGATGGATCAAAAATAAACTTATTCCAGCGCACTTGATAATAGGCCTCCGCAGATAAGCCGGTACCGAGACTGGTCGCCAAGGAAATCATCGGCGCAGGGATGAACAACTCCTTCAACTGAGCACCCGGAATATGCGCCTTGCGGATATCAATGGCGTTGATGGTATTGACGCCACCCATGAAGAAGATATCTTCACCCCAACTGATCACCTGATTGCCAACTTTAATCTTGGCCGGGTTGTCGCCGAAGCTGACCTCCTTGGATACCCACAAGTCCAGCAGAGATATATTTCGCTCCACCGCACGCTTCGCCTCGGGATCTAGCGGCGTGCGTTGCGTATCCGGCGAACTGAAATCCGAAGACCAAGTAAAGCGTGCGAGGCCAGCCCAATCGCCCTGGCGCTTCAAGAAAAACTCATGTGTACCTTTCAATACCGAAGAGACGACCTGCCCCTTCTTATAGTTCTGGTCACCGTCGTCAACTTGAGTGTAGTTGAAGTCCGGATTCGATGTCCATCCGTTTCCGGCACCGTTCACCAACTCACCGAGGGGCGCCGTCACCGGCGCATTGCCACCAGAGTCTTGACCGATAATCGAATTGTCCGGCGACTTCAATCGCTGAGACAAACCAACAGAAATCGTCGTATCGAAACTGCCCTGAAGGCCATTTTCCGTTTCAAACTTGAAGGCCGCCGCCGGGTTGGCGGCGACCAGACCAAGCGCCGCGATGGCAATCGCCAGCGGAGTCTTGCGCAGCAGTTGAGCTTGCATGTTTTATCCCCTTAATCTGTTTTGGCTGCGAATGTCGTGATCAACGTTCGCCAGAACGGCGCAGTTCGTCGGACTCGAAACGCTTGGCATCGATGCGGCCCTCGGCGCCGGCCAGCCAATCGGTCGGCTTGGCTTCCTGGGTGGCGTTCTCGGCGAGGTAACGGTTGACCGTCAGATCCCAGGACATGAATTCCTGGCTGACGCAGGCACCGAGTTCGACCGCCGGATAGATGGTCGATTCCATGACGCGCCACAGTTTGCCCTGCGCGTCATATTGGTCGGCTTCCATGATGTTCCAGGTGTCTTCATCAAGATAGAAGGTGCGCTTGGCGAACATGTGACGCATTCCCTGCTTGACACTCGCTTCCACTTTCCAGACGCGGTGCAGCTCATAGCGGGACAGATCACGGTTCGGGTAGAGCCCTTGATAGATTTCGGCGATCTTGCGCTTGGCGACGAACTTGAAGTTGTTGTAGGGAATGATCATTTCCTGCTTGCCGATCAGCTTCCAGTCGTAGCGATCCAGCGAACCGGCGTACATCGGGTACTGGTCGGCGGTTTCCAGGTTCTCATAGCCGGGAATCGGATTGTCATATTCGAATGCAGGCAGGCGGCGGACCCGGCGCTGGCCGGGGAAGTACATCCAGGCGTCATTACCCTTGTTGAGGAAGTAATGGGCGAGGATCACTTCGCCGGTGCGCGAAGCGGGCGCCGTGGCGACATTGACAATCTTCATCTGCACACCGCCGACATCTTCCGGCGACTTGGCCTTGGCCGAAGCGAATGGCATCAGCGTCAACTGATCCTGGGCCAGGCCGTAAAAGCTGCCGTCCGGATTGATGAAGTTGGTTTGATAGTATTCGGCACGGCCCTCACCCTGCCAGCGCAGGCGATGATTCCATACCGCTTCGGTGCCGGTCTTGGGAATGGCGAAGGGGAAACCGCCGCCGACCGCAGCCGCCAGGTTTTCCTTGTTGTCGGTGGTTATTTTTGCAAGCGTGGCGTTCTTGTGCGTCTGTTCGTAAACCGAATCGGGATAGCCGCAGGAGCGA
>CAISUK010000521.1 GCA_903888645.1 uncultured Pseudomonadota bacterium
CTGAACTGGACTACGTTCAGGGGAGGGGCGCCAAGTATTGGCTAAACGTCGCTGCGTCCGCTGGAGACAGGGAGGCCATACAGGGTCTCGCCGATATTCTTTGGCGTGCCGGCGATGTCAAGGCGGAGAAACTGTTAGAGGTCGAAGCACAATCCGGCGAAGCAGAGGCAATGTATCGGTTGGGTGAGTTGCTTTACAGTCAGGGCAAGTCTGAAGGAATGGGCCGCGCCGTCTTCTGGCTTGAGAATGCCTCGCGAAAGACCCACGCACGTGCCACTTGGCTTTATGGACGACTGCATGTGAAGTCTTTCTCGGCTATTCCGACGGGCTTGCCACATTCGCCTTTGCAGGCAGCGAGGCTCCTCGAGAGGGCAGTGGTACTCGGCGTGCCAGAGGCACTGTGGGATTTGGCCCGCATTTACGAAATGCCCGGGTTCTCGAGGCGATGCCTGGCAACTGCCCGTGAGTATCTCCAGCGGGCAGCCAAAGCTGGCGTATTGGAAGCAGAATTGGAGCTCGGCAAACGATTGGCGAAGTACAAAAACGACCGGAACGCCTGGCTGGAAGCCGGCACTTGGCTAAGCCGTGCGGCTGGGCGCGGCGTTGCGGAGGCGAGTGCGGTACTCAGGCGCATCTCGGAACAGGCGCCGGAGTGGCCAGCTGACAAAATTGCCGCGCAAGAGGAAACGCTGCATAAGATTTGCACCGACCATCCCATTGTTTCGGCCCGCCTCGGATTGGCGGCGTGCTTTGGCTTAAGCACACGTGAAATGCTTTTCATAGATCCAGTGGATGCCAATGAAGGCTGGTGCCTGAAGATCGACCTATCGCAGCAATTCAAGTACAAGCCATGGCGTTTGGTGGCAATAGAGTCCTCGCGGCAGCGCCACACTCTGGAACATGCCTGCGATACGTTCTCTACCACGAAAGCCTCAATATTCCACTTGGGAGGAACGTCGACCCGCGCCAGAGCAAAAAGACTCGAGACAATTTTCAACGGTTATTCTATCGACCCGGGGCTTTTCTTGCGTGACTGGAAAGCGCCTTGGAGAGG
Organism: uncultured Pseudomonadota bacterium; assembly: GCA_903888645.1. Taxonomy (GTDB): domain Bacteria; phylum Pseudomonadota; class Gammaproteobacteria; order Burkholderiales; family Rhodocyclaceae; genus CAISUK01. The sequence continues at coordinate 1,055 of CAISUK010000521.1, forward strand.
CAAGGAACAACAATCAGGCGCAACGATTGAGCATCAGCGAAGCGGGGATCTTGCCGAACTGCAGAGCTAGTACAGATCAGGTTTTTCTGTCGCAGACATTGCCGGAATCCATCCCGGTTGCCAAGTCAACTCGGTCGCCATTCCAGATCAATTCCACATTGGCAGCATCAACGTAATCGGCAATTACGTTGGCTTTGAAGGCGGCAACGCATTCGCCTCCGTCATGCAGCGGGCTTCGAAACAAGACGCCAGCAACACCAGCAGCGCGAAGACGTTTCCCGATTTCAGAAGAAGCGCTTCGTTGGTGACTCGCATCCATCGTTCTGAGGTCGACAACTTCGGCGGCAAGCTTGAACGAGCACAGCGACAACTGAACTCTGGCTGACACCTCATTTGTTGCTGCAAAAAATATTCCTAAAGAATGCATGGCGTGCGCTTTCGCCGTGTTCTGATTAAGCGCAAAACAGAATACTCCGTAGCTTCCATCCGAAAATGTGCCGCCATCCGTGTCCCAGTGGGCGTAAGCAGCCAAGACTGGTTTGAATTGCTCGCCATAGCGCCTTTCATTCGCCGGAGCAACCTGGATCTGCCCGATATCGTCCCGGGCCCAATCGTCCGTAAGTGCTTCAATGACATTCAGTGCGGCAATATCCTCGTTGCCAGCGATCCGCTCTAAATACTGTGCCGGAGGCAATTGATGCAGCATTGCGTGGTATCCGATACGACCACTCAAACTATGTATAGTCTCTCTCATCGAGATCCGCCGTATATGGTTACATCGAGGTATTTTCTGACGACATACAAATCGCTGACGTTACCGGCAAGCATTCGATCAAGCGCGCTATCGCCGCCAAAGATTGCCGCTCCATTGGGTTTTCTTATCCACGCGTCGGCAGAGGATTTCTCCGGAAAAAGTGCCTGAAGCGCCTTGTAAATACCCAGGATATAAGAAACTCGTTCGAGCACATCTCGCCCTGGAACTGCGCTTTCCGGATCCTTTTTCCATCTGGCATAGGTGGCTTTTTCGGGACAGCCCAGCAGTATGATTTCCTGGCCGGAATCCAGTCCCCAAACCTTGCCGATATTGAAAAAGGCGCGCAACCCGGCCGCACACATCTGCTGATGTTCTGGCCCTCCGGCGGCGGAAATAGCGACGTTGATCTTGCTCTCCCGATTGCTATTTTCCAGCAAACTCTATCACAAGTGCGCCGGAATCCGTCGGTATCCATAAGCAAGAAAGGCCACCCGCAGGTGGCCGTTCTCGCGTCCAACTCTAGCCAATGCTGGAACTAGAAGGCGTGATTCACGCCGGCAACAAACAGGCTGGCAGAACCACCGTTAGTAGCAGGGGTCAGCAAGTCAGTACCGAGCTTGGCACCGCTGTCGTTGCTGGTATGCTGATAGGCGCTATAAAAGGCGGTCCGCTTCGACAGGTTATGCTTGTAAGCCAGGGTGTAGGACTTGCTGTCGTCGGAAGGCGTAGTGGAGTCGATCTTGTTGCCTGCGTAACCAACGATAATGGCACCGGCAGCACTGACAGGTACCACACCAGAAATATTCCACGCTTTGTTCTTGCTGGCAGAAGCTTTTTGGGCGGTCTGATAGGAACCGAACAGTTTCACGACGCCGAAGTCATAGGAGCCGCCGAAGCCAATTTCTTTGACGTCGTCGTCAGCCACGGTCGCATCCGCAGTCAACTTGGTGTAGATGGCGGACAGTGTCAGCGGACCATTGGCGTAGGTGCCAGAAAACAGGTTGAAGCTGCTGTCTTTGGCAACGGCATTGGTGTTGGCGGATTCAGTAAAGCGGGTGTGGTTGTAGGCGACCTTGAAGCCGCTCAGGTCGGGCGAAATGTAAGCAACGGCGTTGTTGGCACGGGAACTGGAGTTCAGCAGCAATTGACCGGTACTACCTTGAACAGCCTTCAATGGGTTGATTGCCGTACCGTGCAAGGCGTTGGTGGCAACAGACCAGTCGTAGCCAGCGGTTTGCAGACGACCACCAACAATCGTGCCGAAACCACCAGTCAGGCCAACATATTGTTGGCGAGCATTGCCAATAGTGCCAGTCGAACTCACCGTGGAGCCAGCAACACCGGTAGTAGTCCCCGTGGCACTGATAGCGTCTTTGCTGCCAATACCGCTGGCGTCGTCCATGTTCAAACCGTATTCCAGTGTGAACAAAGCCTTCAGGCCGTCGCCCAGATCTTCGTTGCCCTTGAAGCCAAGTCGGGAACCGGCCCAACCACCGCTGTTGATGACGTTCTGCGAAGTCTTGCCGTCGCCAGTGGCGTGGCCGTAATAGACGTCGGCAACACCGTAGACAGTGACATTAGATTGCGCGAAGGCGCCACCTGCGGCCAGACCAGCAACAGCCAGGGCAATAAGTTTCTTGTTCATAAAGTTTTCCTTTCGAGAATGTGCGGAAGCCCTTGAGAGCAGGGGCAGGCGGACGTTAAAGGAATGCTTCGGGCGGAAGCGCTCGCCGGAAAAGAGTCGGTTCGGGTCGCGGAGGATTCATTGAGAATTCCCCCTTGCCTGTTGTAAGCCAACAACAAGCTAGTGGAATAGCGCCTGAAATCGATTGGCTCAGGGTAGGGATACCCTCAGCATGGGAAAAGCTGTTCAGGCATCGACAACGAATCCCTCAGATCGCCGCCGATGGCTGACCACATCGAGTCTGGCGATGGTCATCAAGCCTGAATCGCTAGCCGGGTAGCGGGCAGCAGCCCGGGCGGAAAGCACCGTTGCCGCGCGTTATTGACATGGACAGGTCGACAACAATCAGCCGTTTTCTGCCGGCCGTTGCCGGAACCATCTAAGCCCGCAAGTGGCGCAAGACTTATGACGTGGAAATCGGTCCGGCATGGTTGGCTGAATCACAAAAAATGCGACAGTATGCTGGAGCCACTTCGCATTTCAGCGCGTACGGTAGATCAGCTCTTTCCGCTGCTGTGTCAATAATTGAATCGTGCCTGGCAGCTACCGCCCAAACCCCGTCGATCACGCAGTCAGCTGGGCCAGGCCCTTTGCACCGATTGGCGGCCTGGGTAGCCACGGAATGAGGGCACAACGCGATGAGAGTTTATCGGCAACGGCACGGATAAATGGTATTTCGGCTTGGCCGCGCTGGGCCAGCAAATGATTGTGCGTGCCGCTGGCCAACAGGCTTTGATTGATCACCCAGGCGTAGGGGTGAATCTCGGCGCGCAGCAAATCGTTTTGCAGTCGCTCGGCCTCGTGCACCGGCGTGGCTTCGGGCAAAGTAACAATCAGCACTTTGGTGTATTCCGTATCGCGCAGACGCGGCAACAGGCTGCGCACGGCTTCCGGCATGTCGCCCTGCGTGCGCAGCACTTCCCGGTGGTAAGACTCGGCGGCATCAAGCAACAAAATGGTGTGGCCAGTGGGGGCCGTATCGAGGACGACGAAGCCTTCCTTGCCCGCATCGACAGCCCGGGCGAAAGCCCGGAAAACGGCGATTTCCTCCGTGCAGGGCGAGCGCAGGTCTTCTTCGAGCATGGCCCGGCCATTAGGATCGAGATTGCTGCCGGCCTTGGCGAGGACCTCTGCCGTGTATTGGGCGATTTCTGCAGCCGGGTCGATGCGGCTCACACTCAGCAGAGCGATGCTTTCGCCGACAGCTTCGGACACATGGGCCGCCGGGTCGGTGGTCGATAGTTGAACCGGAAAACCACGTTTGGCCAGCGCCATCGCAATCGCGGCGGCGACCGTGGTCTTGCCGACGCCGCCCTTGCCCATGGCCATGACGACACCGCGTCCGCCCTTGGCGATTTCATCGACCAGCGCGGAGAGTGGTCCAGGACACTGCGTTGTGGCGGCATCGCCTTGCGAGGCGATGGGGGCCAACTCCGGATGCGCCATCAGGCGCAGGGCCGTCAAGCCCACGGTGCCCAACGGCAGGAAGGGGGTCACTGTGCGCGGCAAGTCGCTCAATCCAGACGGTATCGCCGAAAGTGCCGCGTCGGCTCGCTGCATCATGACACTGGCGACTTGGTCGTCCGTTTGGTCGGTGGCAAAAAGGCCATTGATAGCCAAGTGCAAGTTGCTGACACCAAGCTCGTCGAGCTCGCGCCGTGTCCGTTCCGCCTCGCGGAGCGCCGCGGTGTCAGGGCGACTGACGAGGATCACGGCGGTGCTGTCCGGATCGCAGAGTCTGGCCACGCTGGCGGCATATAAGGACTTCTGCTTTTCCAGACCCGCCAACGGGCCGAGACAAGAAGCGCCGCTATCCGACGAGGCAATGAATTCGCTCCATGCCGATGGCAAGGTCAGCAAGCGCAAGGTATGACCGGTTGGCGCCGTATCGAAGATGACGTGATCAAATTCGGCGGTGGCTTCGGGCTGGCCGAGCAGTTTCGAGAACTCGTCGAACGCGGCAATTTCAACGGTACACGCGCCGGAGAATTGTTCTTCCATGCTGGCAATGGCGGCCGCTGGCAGGATGCCCCGATAGGGCGCCACCATGCGCTCCCGGTAATCCCGCGCCGAGGCTTCAGGATCGATGTTGAGGGCGAACAGGCCATTTGCATCCGGGATGGCGGTGGGCTGGGAACCAAGGATGACACCCAGGACTTCATCAAGGTTAGAGGCCGGATCGGTGCTGACGATCAGGACCCGCTTGCCAGCCTCGGCCAGCGCCAGGCCCGAGGCACAAGACAACGAGGTCTTGCCGACACCGCCCTTGCCCGTGAAAAACAGGTGACGCGTGGTTGCCTGAGGCAGGGCCATGGTCTTAGCAGCAGCCGGACTTCGGCGTGCAACAGGGGGCAGCGGCGACGCTGATCACCTTCTTGACGGCGCCGTGCAATGCCAAGCCGAGTTTTTGTGCGAGCTGAGCGCGCGACGGATACATGCCGGTCGTCACGATTAGGCCATCAACGGCAAGAATAGGCAGGCGATCCATGCCGGCTTCCATTTCCTTGAGCACCGCCGGGTTGGCTGCGAAGGCCCGCGGCTCCTGGCCGAGATTGTGCCGCTGCACGACAATGCCATGTTCTTCGAGCCACTTGAGGTCGGCGGCAAACTGGACCAGCAGCGGATCGACTTCGACGCCGCAGACACCCGTCGAACAGCACATGGCGGGATCGAATACTTCGAGTTTTTTCATGGTATTTCCTTTCGTTCATACCAGCCCTTGCTGGCATTGACCACCTTCACTACGAGCAGCATGACAGGTACCTCGATCAGCACGCCAACCACGGTAGCCAGTGCTGCTCCGGACTCGAAGCCGAACAGGCTGATAGCTGCCGCGACGGCCAACTCGAAAAAGTTCGAGGCACCGATCAACGCCGACGGACAGGCGATATTGTGTTTCTCGCCGACAGCCCGGTTGAGCCCATACGCAAGTGCCGAATTGAAGAAGACCTGGATCAGGATCGGCACAGCCAACAGCGCAATGATCACAGGCTTGTCGATGATCGCCTTGCCCTGAAAGGCGAACAGTAGCACCAAGGTGAGCAAAAGCGCTGCGATCGAGAGTGGACCAATCTGCGCCATGACCGCACCGAAGTGTTCTTGACCCTTGCCCATGAGATTGCGGCGCCACAGTTGCGCGAGGATGACCGGGATCACAATGTAGAGCACCACCGAAGTGAGTAGCGTGTCCCAGGGCACCGTGATGCTGGAGATACCAAGCAACAGGGCGACGATCGGGGCGAAGGCAATAACCATGATCATGTCGTTCACCGCCACCTGCGAGAGAGTGAACAGCGGATCGCCATTGGTGAGGCGACTCCAGACGAACACCATCGCCGTGCAAGGAGCGGCGGCGAGCAGGATCAACCCGGCGATGTAGCTGTCGATCTGGTCGGCCGGCAACAGCGGGGCGAACAGGTGGCGGACGAAGATCCAGCCGAGCAGCGCCATTGAAAACGGCTTGACCAGCCAGTTCACGAACAGGGTGACGCCGATCCCTTTCCAATGCGCACGCACCTCATGCAGAGCGCCGAAGTCTACCTTCACCAGCATCGGGATGATCATCACCCAGATCAGCACCCCCACCGGCAGGTTGACTTGGGCAATTTCCATGCGGCCGATCGCCTGGACCGGGACCGGCTGCCACTGGCCGAAGGCAATGCCGACAACAATGCAAAGAAATACCCAGACCGTCAGGTAGCGCTCGAAAATGC
>CAISUK010000522.1 GCA_903888645.1 uncultured Pseudomonadota bacterium
CAGCCCAATTGCCTTGCCTTCATCGGTGACGTCAACCACCTGCAATTGGCCGGCCAGGAGAAATAACAATGAATCACCCGACCGACCTTTTTGAATTATGACGTCCCGACGAGCATAGTGACGGATGCGCAGATTTTCCAATACCATCTCAGTATCCTCTGGCCCCAGGCTGGCCAGAAGCGGTATTTTCAGCGCCATTTCGCGGTTGACTTTTTCCGGCTCGACCTGCTGCGCACGAGCGATGTTCGGTTTGCTCACGGAAATACTGCGGGAAAAAGTCAGTTTTACATTGGCCATCGGGTCAACATTCCTGTTTGTGGTCGCACTAGAAACGGCAGTCTAGCAGCCTCCTCAGCTACCAGGATTTTCGCCATTTCCAACTGATCTGAAGCAGGCGGCTGTCGTACTTGAAGATGGAAAGGTTATCGACGTTATGGATATCGCGCCAGTCGATATCTATCGACTGGCGGTCGTCTACGGGAATGACAAGAGTGCCTCGCCATACGCTGGTGTTCTCGCGGCGGATGACGTCGATCAGTCCCGGCGAATAGACGGAACTGCCCTGCCAGGTCAGGCGGGTCCACGCCAATTCCCCTGGCAATATGCCACCGATCAGAACGCGCCCCTGGAGGCTTGCAATTGAGCCATTCCGGTTGCCACCAGGGCGTTTACCGAGCGCCTCGTCGAACAGGTAGCCAAAGACCGCCTGCATTTCAGCGTGGTCGGTTCGGTAATCCAATACTCCGCGCAACTCGAAGATGTTGGAATCGAAGCCGGTCAGCCCGGGATATTCCGAATGGGCAACGCCGCTCACCATGCTTAACTGCAGGCTGGAAGGCAGCGGGGTGTTCGGAAGCACGCGCGCCTGGAGTTGCGTTTGCCTCTGATAGAGCCGGCCACCGAGCGTTGTGAGTGTCAAAATGCCGGAACCACGGATCTTCCAGTCAGCGAATCGCCAGGGGTGCTCCACTCCCGCCATCACGCTGCTGGTGTCGTAACTCGACAACTTGTCGTCCCTGCGCGCGCGGAATTGGCCGAATGCCACTGTTCCATCGGGGTCGATGTCGCGCGCATAATCCGTGGCTAGCGCGGTGAACCCATCGCGCTTGGGCAGGTAGTCCGGAAGCAGTTGCAGACCCACCGCATAATCGCCGGTGCCGATGCTGAAAGTCGAGTTTGTGGAGCCCTGGTTAACATTGCTGTCCGATCCTCGCCCCAACTGGACTGAGACATGCTGATGTGGAAGCCAGATGCAGCCTTGAGCACGGTAGCGGGATATCACTTCTCGTATGCCGGGAGGCGGCGAGAATTTGGTCTCTATCGCCAGGAACAGTCGCTGGGCTTCATCAGATCGCCCCAACTGGCACTGGATGATTGCCAGATCCAGCAGTGCGCCGGCATGCTGAGGCTCAGTCTTGATGAGGCGTGTCAGCGAATCGATCGCATCGCTCTGCCGCCCTTCCAGAATTGAACGGATGGCATCAAGGTATAGATCATCCGGCAGCAGCGCATTGAACTGCCCGTAAGCGGCGGCCCAGGGAATCAGTGCCAGCATGACAACTTGCAGGATTCTTTGCACGATTCTCAACGGGCATCGCTTCCCCCGACTGATGGATGGGTCGCCAAAATCCGCATACAGCGTTCTCGGCGGCGGCGATCGAACCATCGATTGCGGCCAACCCATCGCTCTGTCAACGCCCGACATGATCGCCAGTACCAGCTTCAAGAGCGAACATCTCAATGGGTTTGTCGCGGCCGCGCAAGAGTTGCTGGCCGAGCGGCCTGAGACGAAAACGCCTGGCTCGATCGGCAGTTCCAGGACCGACGACAATGTCATAGGGTAAACCCCGCGCCATATCTTCCAGGCGAGCCGCGACATTGACGCTATCCCCGACAGCGGTATAAGTGCTGCGTAATGCGTTGCCAAAGTCGCCAGCCAGGGCAAGGCCGCTCTCGATGCCGATTCGCACACGCAATGGCGGTTTCCCTGCTTTTTGCCTGGCTTCGCTCAAGCGACTCACGTTTTGCAGAATGTCGATGGCTGCTTCGAGTGCAAGATCGGCATGATCATCCATCGATAACGGCGCTCCCCAGAACGCTACCAGGCCGTCGCCGGTGTATTTGTCCAAAGTGCCCCGCTTTTCGAGGACGGGAGCCGTCAGGCACTCGAGAAAATCGTGCGTAAGCGCTGCTGACTCTTCTATCGATTCCGCAGCGACTTGAGCCGTATATCCTTCCATATCGGCCACCAGTGTAGTGACATCGAGCCGCCTCGGTGCAAGGGGGTTCTCGATATCGCTGCGCAGTAATTCATCGACGACTGACTTTGCCACGTATTGACGCAACACCAGCAGGACGTGGCGGGATTCCAGCTGCGCGATTCGCCACTCGAACGGTACGGCAAATGCCAGAAGGAACATCAAGGTTACCAGTGGCGCGGTTGTCGAGAAATTGGCATCGTGCGGGCTAATCCAGTACGCAATGAACAACCAGGCAATGGACGCCACGAGGAGAAAAAAAACATTCCATAACGCCGACTGCCGATAAAAACGCCAAACCGCGGCCGCCGCGACAAGGACCGATAGAGCCAGCGCCAGCCAGCGCCCTGGCCAAGCATGAGGCGCGCGGCCCGACTGATCGTCGAGCAATGAAGACAACATGCTGGCGTGGACCATCACACCACTCGTGGATGGCGAAAGAGGTGTGGTCACAAGATCCGTGAGCCCCAGAGCGGACGAACCCAGTATGACCAAACGCCCCTGGATGGTTTCAACGGGAGCGCGCATATTCAAGATATCCACAGCAGACACCACGGTATAGCTTGACAGATCGCGAGTAAAAGGAATGCGGACAGACGACTCTGTCCTGCTCGCAATGCTGGCTTTCCCCGAACAGCATTCAAGTAATGCCAGAGATAAGGTGGGGTAGATTCGTTGCCCAAAATGAGTCAGTAGTGGAAGGCGCCTGATGGTACCGTCCGCATCCGGCAGGTAACCGATATTTCCGACGTGCCGAGCCTGCTTGAGTGCCGCGTGATTGGCGATGAAACCGCTGGCATTTCGAAAACCACCTGTCTGCGCGGTTTCCGGGAATCCGCCCGCGACCTGGCCAACGCGCAGCGGCACCGGCCGTTCAGCGTAGTCGAAGGCTTGGGCCAATACCACCGGGCCATGTTGAGCCAGCCCCACCAAGCGTTTATCGCCATCGTCATCGGCTCGCTCGGGAAAGACAAAGTCCAGGGCGACGCCCTGTCCGCTATAAAAACCCAGCACGTTTTCGACAATCTCTGCGATGCGTCCTCTTGGCCACGGCCACGGACCAAAGGCGGACAAGCTCGCCTCATCGATATCTACAACCGCCAAGCGCAACTCCGGTTCGGACGTGGCGTGGAGACGAATAAAATGATCGCGCACCCATTCATTGGCAAAATACGAGTCGGACGGACCAGGAACCCACTCCAGCCAAACAGTTAGAACGACCGAGACAAGAAGGATGCCTAACCGACCGGCGGAATAGGCAATGGGCGCAGCAGGGAACCTCCATGACAACATTCTGAATCCGTGTTATTTCGAGTTTGAGTTTAGTTTGCAGCTTGCCCCGAGATGTTGCCGCTGCATTCGAACTTCACGCGCCCAGGAGACTTCTCCCGAATACAGCATGGCTGAAGGCCGGGCTGGCTGACTTCCAGGTCGACTTGCTCTTTGGCGCTGAATGAGTTGCAGCGAGGCGTGTCCCAAAAAATATGCACTTCGCACGCGCTTGCCTAGTACCAATCCGGATCGCAACAAAGGTAAGTGTATCGTTTTTCGAACCGCGGCGTGTCCTTCTACCATGCCCAACGCGATAGGGGCACTGCGACAATTTGAAGATCAGGCCTTGAGATTGGTGGCAGCGGGGCTGCTCACCTGTTAGTGGATGTTGGACTTGGCTGTTTGCCGGCGGTGCGCCTGCATGGACCAACCCAAGGGAATCGCCACCGCCCTTAGGCTGGCTCAATTGATCGACACGATACTGTTGGAAAAGACAAAAAAGACATGGAGCGCAAGTATTTATTCTGTCTGCCGTGCGAGAATCAGACGATTTAGCTTCGGGCAACCATCATCTTGCGCGTACTTCATTTCTACAGGACAGCCCTGCCTGAAACGTTTGGTGGCATTGAGCAGGTCATCCATCAGATTGCACGAGGCACCGACAAACTCGGTGTCACGACGGAAGTTCTTTCACTGACGGCTGGCGCTGCAGATTCAACGATCGAAATCGATGGCTACCTGGTGCATCGGGCCAAACTTGACTTCCAGATTGTATCGACTGGATTCTCCGCTGCAGCGGTTTTCCGCTTCAAGGAGTTGGCAAAAACAGCGGATGTCATCAATTTCCACTTTCCCTGGCCATTCATGGATTTGGTGCATTTTGCGACCCGCGCGAAGAAACCAACGGTGGTGACCTACCATTCGGACATCATCCGCCAAAAGTACTTGCTCAAACTGTATCAGCCGCTGAAGCGACGCTTTCTCTCGAGCGTCGATCGAATTGTTGCAACTTCGCCGAACTACTTTGCGACCAGCCGGATTCTGGATCGGTATCGCGACAAGACGGTTGTGATACCGATTGGGCTCGACAAGTGCACTTATCCCGAGCCATCTTCCGACATAATTGCCAAATGGGCCAGATGGCGAGCACAGGTTGGCAATCGATTTTTTCTCTTTGTCGGAATGATCCGCTACTACAAAGGGCTGCACATTCTTCTCGAGGCTGTTCAGGGCACCGATTATCCTGTGGTTATTGTCGGCTCGGGCCCGATCGAGTTCGAACTAAAGGCGCAGGCGGTGCGCCTCGGTTTGAGAACGGTTCATTTTTTGGGCCCGCTACCGGATGCCGACAAAGTTGCACTGTTGAAGCTTTGCTATGCGGTGGTATTCCCCTCGCATTTGCGGTCGGAAGCGTTTGGCGTCTCGCTACTGGAAGGCGCCATGTATGGCAAGCCAATGATTTCCAGCCAGATCGGTACTGGTACCTGCTATATCAACATAGATGGTGAAACCGGCTTGGTGGTGCCCCCAAGCGACGCTACAGCCCTGCGCGATGCCATGCGCTTTCTTTGGGATCACCCGGACATCGCGTCCGCCATGGGTGGCCGCGCCGAGGCTCGATACTGGGAGCGCTTCACGGCCGAGAAGATGTCGGCAGAGTATGTGAAACTCTACACTGAGCTTGCTGCATCCAACAGTCAGCATGCTTTTTTTCACAGTATGCCAGCGCCGTTCAAGCCGGCAGACCAGGGAAGGAAAGATTCCCCGCCTTCGCTTAACGCGGGCAATCCAGACTCGATTCCAGGCGGATCAAGACGCTGACGCGATTATCGACAAGGCAGCTGGAGACATAACCGATCGCCCCGGGCGTACTGGCGACGAAGCGAATTACAGCCTCCTCCGAGACGAGAACGAACGGTGGCAGAACCCCATGGAAATACATGTCGCGCCAATAGTCTTCGAGTTCTTCAGGGTTGTGGCCAAACATCCGCAGCGAAAACATTCGCCGCAAGGGGTGGCTTGCTGGCAAATTCACCGGCTGGTATTGGCGTCCATCAGCCGAGAGTCGAATCTTGCGCTTGAAGATCAAGGCGATTTCATCGGGACTGAGTTTGGTCGGCACTGAAGCAGATGACGTAATCACCGAAATCCCTGGCTCTTTCGGCCCGGCCGCCCAGGCAGGCACGCCTAGCAATAGAACTGCCAGTAGCCGGAGATAAATGGAAAGGGAGCGCATGAGCGTCTCAGAACAACACGCTCACCGACGAAAGAAACCCGACTGGCGCGCCGGTTGGTGTTTCGCTGCCGTGAATAAATTCCAGCTTTAGCGAAACCGCGCGGCTGGGCCGATAGTTCAGACCCAACACCTGCAAGCGAATATCCTTGTTCAGCACTGGTTCGCTCAGCGACTCGATGCGTGCAACACCGAAGAGTTTGCCCGATAGCGGGATAACGCCCTGAATGAATCCGCCGCTTCGCCTGTCGTCAGGTTCGCCGCGTTCGCTCGAGTTGCGGTAGGCCGCCTCGCCGCTGACCTCATAGCCATGCAACTGCCAGAGAAAATCCAGACCCGCCAAGTGTTTATGCTCGTTCGGCTCGGCGTGCTGGCTAAAGCTCAGGTAAGAAACGCCAAACTCCAGATTCTCGCTGGCCGGGAGGTTCAACCGGCCACCATAGGCATGATCGAAAGGGTCGTTGCCGGGCGCCGTGCGCAAATCGTGCGTTGAAGACGCGTACAAGGCATAGTCGGCTTGCCGACCAAACATTGGCGCATTGCCCAGGATCATCAGCCCGGTAATGTTATCGGGATACAGTTGATGCGTGATCAGCGGTCGCGATGTTGTCCAAACGAGCGGATCGGCATGAATCAGATTCCAGCGTCCGACGGGCGTGAGGAACTTGCCCCCGCGTACGGTCAGCAAATCGCTGAAACTGTAGTCGAGATAAAACCGCTCGACGGCGAGAAAATGTTTTTCGCCTGTTCCCGAGCTATTCCTGGCGGCAGTCGCTTCACGTTCGCGATCAAGTTCCGAGAAAAACTTCAGTCGAGAATCGTTTTCCCACCAGAGAAACACGCTCAAGTGGGTCAGCGATGCGCGAGATTCGGCGTCTCTCGTGTTTTGATATTGCGCCGCCGAGTAGCCGCCAATGGTGAATCCGCTATCGCCGAGGCGATAACCTTTGCCAAGTTCATAAGAACTTTCCGATGCCTCCGCACGATCCTGGCTGGTTTCATCGGTGGCGAAGGCATGATTGCCAACGCTGCCAAGGATTCCCGCCAGCAACACCGCAGTAAAGATCTTTAAGGATGCTCGACCTGACATTGAATTTCCCTTTGTTTATCCGCTATCGTCTACGCGTGACCATTCGCAAAACCCTGCTTCGCGCATTTCTGCTGATCGGGCTGGCCCCGGCAACGATTCTTGCCGTCCTCGCTTTCGTCACTGCGCGCGATGCCATGCAAGAAGAAATCCGGCATGGTCTTGCCGCACAGGCGGAAGCGGTGTCCTCCGACATCAACCGCATCATGTTCGAGCGCATTCAGAACGCATCCACCTGGAATACACTTGAAGTGATGCAGGATTTGCAGGTACAGGACATCGATAAACGCTTAAGCAATTTTCTCGCCAAGTTGAAGGCCGGCTATGGCGGAGTATATCGCGAGCTGGATGTGGTCGATCGAAACGGCACTGTCGTGAGCAGCAGCAATCCTGCGGTCCTGGGAAAAAGCCATGCAGCCAAGCCGATTTGGCAGACGATGCTGCTGGTCGGCACAAGAATCACGATCGAACTCCCGGTGCGCGCCGGAAAAGAGGTCAGCCTGGACATTCGCGCACCCATCGTTTCCCAGTTTGGTGGCAATCCACTTGGGGAACTGATACTCGAATTCGATTGGGGCCAGATCGAATCCTTCCTCGACAGCGCCGCATCCGGCGGCCGAGCGGTAGCGCTAGTGGATAAGGCCGGGCGCGTGCTCGCGGCATCGCAAGCCTTGCGCGAAGCCGGCCTGCTGACCGGGGTGGCGCTGGCCGACTGGCAACTCGAGGCGCGGTCGGCTGGCACTTTTGAACATAGCGGTTTCCCGCTCGGGGATTCCGATGTCGTCGTCGGCCTCGGCCGGGCGGGAGGCTTCGCAGGCTTTTCCAGCATTGGCTTAAGTACGCTCGTCATCGAAGCACAAAAGGATGCCCTGGCACCTGTGCGTCGGATGGCCGAATTCTCACTTGGCATTCTTGGCGGGCTCATCCTGATTACGCTGTGGATATCCGGCAGGGTCAGCCGTTCGATAGCCCAGCCTGTCGTCGCTTTGACGACCTTTGCCAGGGACTACAAGCTCGGTCAGTCCGCATCGGGGCCAGCGCCGACGTCAACCGGCGAGGTTGGCGAACTTGGCGAAGCCTTCACAAAAATGATGAATGACATCGATCAGTCGCGACGCAAGTTGGTCCAGGCATCGAAGCTGGCAGTCGTTGGAGAAATGTCCGCGGTGATCGCCCATGAGGTTCGCACACCCTTGGGCATCCTGCGCTCGTCGGCGCAGATGTTGAGGCGCGAACCGGGTCTCTCCGACGAGGGACAGGAACTCATGGGCTTTATCGAAAGCGAAACCGAGCGGCTCAATCGCCTGGTATCGGCCATGCTCGACAGCGCCCGGCCACGGCCCCTCAACAAGTTGGCGACGGACCTGCATGCGCTGATCCACCAGAGCAGCACGTTATTGGGCGCGCAGATCGAGAAGAAGAAAATCCTGGTGTCCGAGCGGCTCGACGCCGCCGATGCCATGGTGGAATGCGATGCCGAACAGATCACCCAGGTGTTGCTCAATCTGATTCTCAACGCGCTGCAAATTCTTCCTGAAGGCGGACAAATCCGCCTGGCGACTTACCAGCAAAAGAACATGTTTTTCATCCAGATTGCTGACAACGGGCCGGGTATTCCGGTCGATGAGCGCAATCGCATTTTCGAGGCATTTTTCTTTCGCCGCGAAGGCGGCGTTGGCTTGGGTCTGGCCATCGTCCAGCAAATCGTCGTCGCGCATGGCGGCGACATTGAGGTCGGCGAAAGCGAGATGGGCGGCGCGCGGTTCACTATCCGCCTGCCGCGGAAATTGCTTGGCGAATAGCCAGTAGAAATAATTGAATCGGGTAGCCAAAGATGACACAACGAAACGTACTGGTGGTGGACGACGAACCGAATATGCGCCGCGTCCTGGAGATCATGTTGCGCAAGGCCGGATACCTGGTATTCGCCGCTGCCAATGGCCGCGAAGCGCTCGAC
>CAISUK010000523.1 GCA_903888645.1 uncultured Pseudomonadota bacterium
CCTTCGAACGATTTTCGATCCCCATCCGCCAAGGCGGCGAACAGGCCAGGCTGTGGTCGTTTCGCGATATCACGCAGCGTCGCTTGGTCGAGGACAAGTCGCGCAAACTCTCGCGAGCCATCGAGCAAAGCCCCAGCGCAGTCATGATCACCAATCTCCGCGGCGAAATCGAATACGCCAACGAGGCTTTCACGCGCATTACCGGCTACAGCTTTGCCGAAGTTCGCGGCCGCACTCCGCGAATACTCAAGTCGGGCGATACGCCGCAGCAGGTCTACGACGAGTTGTGGGCAACGCTCGAGGCAGGCAACACCTGGACCGGCGATCTCATCAACCGCCGCAAGAGCGGCGAAATCTATATCGACAGCGCCGTGATCTCGCCGGTCCGCAGCAGCGACGGAAAAGTCACCCATTACGTGACGATCAAGGACGATGTGACGGAACAACGGCGTATTGCCGAGGAACTCGAGCGGCATCGTCTGCATCTCGAGCAGATCGTCGCCGAGCGGACCGCCGAACTCAGTGCGGCGTTGCAGACGCTGGACACCCGCAAGAAGTTCCTCGATGCGCTCGCCGGCAATCTGCCGGGGCTGGTCGGTTACTGGGATACCGATCTCGTTTGCCGCTTCGCCAACCGGCAATACCAGGAATGGACGGGACTCTCGCCCGAGCAAATGGTCGGGCAGCACATACGCGAAACCCTGGGCGATGAACTCTTCGGCCGATTCGAGCCCATGCTTCGCGATGCGCTGCGCGGCGAGATACAGCGCTTCGAGAGCGGCCGACCAAAAGCCACCGGCGAGGTCAGGCAACTCTATCTGCAATACATTCCGGATTTCGTGGATGGCGCAGTCGCTGGCGTCCTGATACTCGGCACCGATGTGACGTCGATCAAGGAGGGCGAAATACGCTTGCTCGCGCTCAATGCCGAACTGACGGTGGCCAAGGAGCGGGCCGAGGCGGCGACCATGGCCAAGAGCCAGTTTCTCGCCAACATGAGCCACGAGATCCGGACGCCGATGAACGCCATCATCGGTTTCACCCACATCCTCGAGCGCGACGCGCCGACCGCTACGCAGCGCGACCGGTTGAAGAAGCTCGGTGGCGCGGCCGACCATCTCCTGATGATCATCAACGACATCCTCGATATTTCCAAGATCGAGTCGGAGCGCATGACGCTCGAAAATTTGGCATTTGTGACGACCGGCATGATCGAGGGTGTCAGTGCGCTCGTCGTCGACAGGATCCAGGCCAAGGGCTTGCAATACGTGGTCGATGTCGCCGCGCTACCGCCAGTTCTGGTTGGCGATCGCACCCGCATCGGCCAGATGCTGCTGAACTATCTGGCCAACGCCGCCAAATTTACTGAAAAGGGTTCGATCGCCTTGTGTGGCCGCGTCCTCGAATTCGACGGCGTCAGTTATCTGCTGCGCTTCGACGTGACCGATACCGGTATCGGCATCGCGACCGCGCAACTGACAAAGCTTTTTGAGGCGTTTGCACAGGCCGACACTTCCGTCACGCGCCAATACGGGGGTAGCGGTCTCGGTCTCGCCATCAATAAACGCCTGGCGCTCCTCATGGGCGGCGACGTTGGCGTCGATAGCCAGCCTGGTCAAGGCAGCAATTTCTGGATGACCATCCGTGTCGGCAAATCGAATGTCTCGTGGGACGATAGCGCGCAACCGCATCCGCCTCGCGAAACTGCCGAGGAACGGTTGATCCAGGATTACCAGAACCGGCGCATCCTGCTGGCTGAAGACGACCCGATCAACCGCGAAATCGCCCTGGAATTGCTCAGCGAAACGATCGGCTTTGCTGTCGATGTGGCGGAGAACGGCGCTCTGGCGGTGGCCATGGCGCAGCGCGGCACCTATGACCTGATCCTGATGGACTTGCAAATGCCGGAAATGGATGGTTTGCAGGCGACACGGCTGATTCGCCACCTGCCGAACTATGCCGAGACGCCGATCCTGGCCATGACCGCCAATGCGTTCGCCGATGACCGCGATCGCTGCTTGGGCGCCGGGATGAACGACCACGTTGCCAAACCGGTCAATCCGGAAAAATTGTATGCGGCCTTGCTGAAATGGCTGATCAACAGTTCGCTGCCAGTGCTGCCGGGGGCGCAAATGGCAACGACAGAGGTACTCCCTCCGGGCTCCGTTGTCCCACCCGGTGTCGTGGCACGACTCGCGATACCGGGCAGTGCCAGTGAAGTGGTTGGTCGCGTCGCGCAAATTTCCGGCATCGACGTGCACTCCGGGCTGGCTTCCTTGCGTGGCAATGCGTCGAGCTACCTGCGCATGCTGCACATGTTCGTCGATACCCATGGCAATGATCCGGCGCTGCTACGCGGCTATCTTGCCGCCGCCGACCTGGATCGTGCGCACCGTCTGGCGCATACGCTCAAAGGTGTCTCAGGGACGCTGGGCATGAGCGAAATTCAGTTGCTGGCCACGGAACTGGATGCGGCGCTGGTCGAGCGCAAGGCCGACGATATCCTGCTGAGCATGGTGACGACGCTGGAGTCGGCGCACGCCGAGGTCTGCGCCGGTATCAAGGAGTTGCCGCGTCCGCCGAGTCGCTGATC
This sequence comes from uncultured Pseudomonadota bacterium, assembly GCA_903888645.1. Lineage (GTDB taxonomy): Bacteria > Pseudomonadota > Gammaproteobacteria > Burkholderiales > Rhodocyclaceae > CAISUK01. The sequence goes on from CAISUK010000523.1 coordinate 2,594, forward strand.
GTGGCGGCCGCGATTGCGCTGGCCACCTGTTTCAATCTGGAGGAACAAAACGCAAATGACCATTTACCATGACGAACAGCGGCGCCTGCAGGACCAGTTCGACAGTCGCCGCTTGGCCGACCGACTCGAATCCACGATTGTTCACGATGTCATCACGCCTGACGATGCCGGCTTCATTGCCAGCCGTGATTTCTTCTTCCTGGCTACTGTCGATGCCCAGGGTCAGCCCGCCTGCTCGTTCAAGGGCGGCCCCAGCGGCTTCGTCGGAATAGTCGATGACAAGACCATTGCTTTCCCCAGCTATGATGGCAATGGCATGTTTCTGTCGATGGGCAATCTGCTGGCGAATCCTCAGGTCGGTCTGCTCTTCATCGACTTCGAAAAACCCAATCGGCTGCGCCTCAATGGCCGAGCCAGCATCGTCGATAACGACCCCTTGCTGGCTGATTATGCCGAAGCACAGTTCGTTGTCAGGGTGGCGGTGACGCAGCTATTTCCCAATTGTCCGCGCTATATTCCGCGCTTCAGCCGTGTCGAAGCGGCACCGCACGTGCCGGTGGCCGGGCGCGAAACGCCGTTTGCGTCATGGAAGCAGATCGATTTCCTGCGCGATTCGCTGCCCGTCGGCGACTTGAGCAAAGTCGCCGAAATGTCGGTCATCACCATCGAAGACTTCATCGCTTCGATAAAGTAGATGAACCGCTCTGTGGCAAATCAGAAAGTCGAGCAGTTGTAAAAGCCGCGACGACCCCAGCACTGCGTGGTCAGCGGCCGGGTCTGATAGCGCTGCATCGTCTGGTCGGTATTCAATTGTAATATGCAGGCCCGCCACGGATCCGAATCGGCCGGGTAGCCGAGCTTTTCGCAAGCGGGTCCGTAGACCTGCAGCATCTCGTCGACTTCGCGTTCCACTTGTGCGGCACGCTCGGCCGGGGTGATCGCGGCGCAGCCGGCGAGGCCGGCTCCGACGCCAAGAATCAGGGTTAGCAGGATGTTGCGCATGATCGCTCCTTCGTCAGCGGATATCGCTGCAAGTGGAAAGCACGGCAACGATACCCGATAGTCAAATTGATTGCGGCAGAAGCGTCAAGTCAACAGTGTTGCGAATTGTTGCCGGCTAGCAGATTCGTGCAGCATTTTCAGACCGCCAGTGCGATCACAGGCGCCGGATTTCGGCGATCTGCTCCGCCAGGTCGGAGGCCATTTCGTCGAGCAGTTCGCGCCCCTGGCGGCGCGCCAGCCGTGCCGCGATGAACAATTCATAAAGCGGCGAGGTAAATAAGCGCCGCAGTTCCGCTTCGATCTCGGCCAGCCGCCGCCGCATGCTCTCGATCCGCGCGGCGAGCAACTGGCGCGGCGGCAGCGCCTCGGGCGCGCCCGGATCCTTGTCGCCACTGGCTCCGCGCTGCCATCGCGCCAGCACCTCGCGCAGCGCGGCTTCATCGCTGCTGCGATAGGCGCGATTCGCCTCGGTCATCAATTGCGTGCGCCACTGCCGGTCTTCTTCGTCGTCGGCGCGGTCAGGATGGATCTTCTGCGCAATGCGCCGAAACAGCCGCTTGATGTCGCGGCTCGGGCGAAACGGCGGCGCCTCGGCAACGGCATAGTCGGTGTATTTCGCGTGTTCGCGGCGCGAGCGATCGGCGCGCTCCTGAGCGCTGCGAGCCGCCTGCCGGGCTTTTTCGCCGGCCGGGGTGGCATTGTCCGTCGCTCCGGCAGCGCGCTCGGCACGCTCGAGCTGAGCGGCGTGCTCGTTGGCCAGCCTGGCGCGCAAGCTATCCAGTTCTGTCAAGAGGGCGCCGATGCGCTCGTAATAATGACGGGCAAATTCGCCGACTTCTGACTGGATGGTGGCGAGCTCCAGCTCCATGTCGCCCACTTCCTGCGTCAGCATGGCCAGTTCGGCGCGGAGCAGCGCTTCCTCGTCGCTGCGCGCCAGCCCGCCGCGCGGCTGCAGCGTCTGCAGCAGCAATTGACGTTGGGCGAAACCTTCCGGCAGGCGCGCCGGCGTCAAGGCCACGGCATAATCGAATTTGGCGGCGACAACTTGGCCGGGGTCTTTGCGACTTCCTGGCGCCGCTGCGTGCCAAAGGCTGCCGCCGCCGATACCGATGGGAAAGAGATCGACCAAGTCGTCCGGCCAGTTGCGGTCCGCATCATCCTGCGCCGCCCAGGCCAGGCACCTCTGCCAGGTCGCCGAAACAGCGGCAATTCGATCGTGCTGGATCCGCCAGGCCAGCACCTGAGCGCTGTCGGCATCTTCATCGAGGCCTCGCCCGAGTCGGCTCTTGAGCAGCGACAGCGTGGCGCGCACGACCACGCGGGCGGCGAAGGGCGCTGCCGGCAAGACCAGGCATAACGGCCGCAACACCAGATCAAGGGCGTTGCTGACATCGGGGAGTAACTGGTCGTCGGGCAAAATCAGCAAGAGGGTTTTGCCCTGGCCGAGAACCAGGGCGACCAACTCGGCCAGGGACGCCGCCAGCGTCGCCTGGGAAAATTGCAATGGCAGGGGCAAAACCGGCGCGGTGGCGGTTGTTTGCATTTCCAGCCGAGCCAGCCAGACGCGCGCCATCGCTGCGGCTTTGTCGTCCGCCGGGCGGTCTTCGTCTAGGTTATTCGGGAGCGCCAGCATGGTCGAAAGATTGTACCGGAGCGCACTCAATTGCCCGACTGCCTTGCCGAAAGCGACGGCTCAGGCTAAAGTGCCGACTTTTATTCGAACCGGGAGAACTTGCGCGTGTTCGCCATCATACTTGCCGCCGGCTGGCCGATCTGGCCGTTGTTGTTTGCTTCCATCATTGCCGTCGCCCTGATCATCGAGCGCGCCACTGCCTTGCGCCAATCCAAGATTGCACCATCCGGTTTGTTGCAAAGCGTCATCGGCGAGTTCCGCCAAAGTGCAATCACCGAAGAAAGCCTGCGCCGTTTGGACACCCATTCGCCACTCGGTCGGGTCTTTGCGGCCGGTCTGCGCAACGTCAAAAGCACCCGGGAAGTGATGAAGGAATCGATCGAGGAAGCCGGGCGCGGCGTCGAGCACGAACTCGAACGTTTCCTGACCAGCCTCGGCACCATCGCCTCCATCAGTCCGCTTATGGGCCTGTTCGGCACGGTGGTCGGCATGATCGAAATTTTTGGCGCGCAGAATGCTGTCGGCACCAATCCGCAGCAGCTTGCCCATGGTATTTCAGTGGCTCTTTACAACACCGGATTCGGTCTGATCATCGCCATTCCGAGCATGATTGCCTATCGCCACTTTCGCGCCCGCGTCGACGGTCTCATCGTCGAAATGGAGTTGCAGGCGGTGAAGTTGGTCGAAATCGTGCACGGCGAACGGAAATAGCAGGGCGGCAACAATGAATTTTCGCCGCGGTCGTACCCGTGAGGAACCCGAGATCAATCTGATCCCGATGATCGACGTGTTGCTAGTGATCCTGATCTTCCTGATGATCACCACCACGTATTCGAAGTTCTCCGGTCTTGACATCAACCTGCCCACGGCCGATGCCCAGCAGCCTCAGGAGCAGCCCAACGAGGTGAATGTCGTGGTCACCGCCACCGGCGAGGTCATGGTCAACAAGAGCCCGGTCGGCAGTCGCGATGTCTCTGCCATCGGTGCCGCATTGAGCCGCGCCGCTGCCACTGCCAAGGATCCGGTGGTGATCATCAACGCCGATGCCAAGGCCACTCACCAGAGCGTGATCGACGTCATGCAGGCGTCGCAGCAGGCCGGTCTCACCCACATCTCCTTTGCCACCCAGCAAGCGCAGCACTAACCGCGATCCGGGCGCTGCGCGCAACGCCGCTGTCCGGTATTCATGGAACTGATGTTGCAGACTGCCTGGCAGCGCCGCGGCTGGCTGGCCGTGGCCTTGCTGCCGCTGGCCATGCTCTTCAGTTTGCTTTCGACGCTGCGCCGGCTGTCATTTCGCCTGGGCTGGAGCGTAGTCCAGCGCCTGCCGGTACCGGTCATTGTCGTCGGCAACATTACAGTCGGCGGTGCCGGCAAGACGCCGCTGTGCCTGTGGCTGGTAGAAGAACTCCACCACCGTGGTCTCAGTCCAGGGATTGTCAGTCGTGGTTATGGCGGAACGGCTGGCGATTCCGTGCATGAAGTGCTCGACATTGCTTCGGTCCAAGCGGTGGGCGACGAGCCGCTGCTGCTGCGCCGCCGCGCTGGTTGCCCGGTGTTCGTCGGCAGCGATCGCGTCGCCGCCGCCATGGCGTTGCTGAATTCCTATCCCGATTGCAACGTCATTGTCAGCGACGACGGATTGCAGCATTACCGTCTGGCCCGCGATGTCGAGATTGCTGTGCTCGATAGCCGCCAGATAGGCAATGGCTGGTTGCTGCCGGCGGGGCCGCTGCGCGAGCCGCCGGCGCGTCTGCAGAGCGTCGATGCCGTGGTGCTCAACGGCTTGTCGCGTACCGACTTGCCGACCGCGCCGGCATTTCGCCTGCGCCTCGACGGTGAGGTTCTCTATCGCATCGAAGATTCGCAGCAGCATTGTTGGCCCGCCGATCTGGCAGGCCTGCGCCTGCATGCCTGCGCCGGGATCGGCGCACCGCAGCGCTTCTTCGATCAACTCGCAGCGCTTGGGCTGCAATTTACTGCGCATGTCTTTCCCGACCATCATGGCTACGTTGCGGCGGATCTTGTTTTCGCCGACTGCGACGCCCTCCTGATGACGGAGAAGGATGCGATAAAATGTGCTGGCCTTGCACCATGCCCGGTCTGGGTGCTGCCGGTCACGGCGAGCGTCGAGCCCGGCCTTGTCGAACTGATTCTGGAGAAAATCGATGGACGCCCGTCTGCTTGAAATCCTCGTCTGTCCGCTCTGCAAAGGCCCGCTCGACTATCGCAAGGCCAAGCTCGAACTCGTCTGCAAGCCGTGTCGTCTGGCTTATCCGATCAAGGACGACATTCCGGTGATGCTCGAAGACGAGGCCCGTCAGCTGCCTGCCGAAGAGGACTGAGTGGTCGCGCCATTCAAGGTTGTCATCCCGGCGCGCTACGCCTCGACCCGCTTGCCGGCCAAGCCGCTGGCCGACATTGCCGGCAAACCCATGGTGGTGCGCGTTGTCGAGGCGGCCTTGCGCAGCGCCGCCAGCGCGGTGTGTGTGGCCACTGACGACGAGCGGGTCCGTGCCGCCGTTGCCAGCCATGGCTACCAGGTTTTGATGACCGATCCGCAGCATGCCAGCGGTACCGATCGACTTGCCGAAGTGGCGGCAACGCTGGGCTGGGCCGACGACGAGATCGTCGTCAATGTCCAGGGCGACGAGCCGCTGATTGCGCCGGCATTGATCGACGCAGTCGCCGCCGCGCTGGCCGCCGATTCGGCAGCGGCAGTGGCGACAGCAGCGCGCAACCTTGCCGAACCGGCCGATTTTTTCAATCCGAATGTGGTCAAGGTGGTTTGCGACCGCGAGGGCAGAGCGCTGTATTTTTCGCGGGCGCCGATTCCCTGGGCGCGCGATGCCTTCGCCGCAGCGCCAGGTCAATTGCCCGAAAAGCACGGCGCCCTCAGGCACATTGGCATCTACGCCTATCGCGCTGGATTTCTGCATCGCTACGGGCAACTGGCCGCATCGCCCATTGAAGGCATCGAAGCGCTGGAGCAATTGCGCGTGCTTTGGCACGGCTATGTCATCCGCGTTGCCGTGTTCGACCATCCGCCGGAGCCGGGTGTCGATACTGCCTCGGACCTCGAGCGCGTCAGGCGAAAATTTGCGGGAAATGTTTGACCCCTCAAGTGATTGAGGTTAAGGTGGTGCGGAGCGGAGTTGGCCCGATAAGCCGATATAATCCGGCCACTCGAAATGATCAAGAGGGGGAGCGAGCATGCGATTGATCCTGTTGGGACCACCCGGCGCCGGCAAGGGAACCCAAGCCAACTTCATCAGAGAAAAATACGGCATTCCCCAGATTTCAACCGGAGACATGCTGCGCGCCGCTGTCAAGGCCGGGACGCCACTAGGCATTGAAGCCAAGAAGGTCATGGATTCCGGCGCACTGGTATCCGACGAGATCATCATCGGCCTGGTCAAGGATCGACTGCAGCAGCCGGATTGCGCGAATGGCTACATGTTCGATGGTTTTCCGCGGACGCTTCCGCAAGCGGACGCCATGAAGGCGGCCGGAGTCGCGATCGACTATGTGCTGGAGATCGATGTTCCCGACGAGGAAATCATCTTGCGCATGAGCGGCCGCCGCGTGCACCTGGCATCGGGCCGTACCTACCACATCAAATTCAATCCGCCGAAGGCCGAGGGCCGCGACGACGTCACCAGCGAGCCGCTGATTCAGCGCGACGACGACCAGGAAGCGACGGTTGCCAAGCGCCTCGACGTTTATCATGCGCAGACCAAGCCGCTGGTCGAGTATTACTCGACATGGGCGGCCGCCGGCGAGGCCATGGCGCCGGCATATCGCAGGATATCCGGACAGGGTTCGGTGGATGAAATCCGCAGCCGCGCTTTCGCAGCGCTCGGCTAAACACAACGAAATTCACAGGAGACATCACGGGAGATAGATGAGATGGCCAAAAAGAACGCGTTTTATGCACAGTCCGGCGGCGTCACCGCCGTCATCAATGCTTCGGCCTGCGGCGTCATCGAGACCGCGCGCAAGCACAAGGACAAGATCGGCAAGGTCTACGCCGGCCGCAACGGCATCATCGGTGCGCTGACCGAGGACCTGATCGACACCACCAAGGAGTCGGCCGCAGCCATCGCCGCGCTGCGCCATACGCCCTCCGGTGGTTTCGGTTCGTGCCGCTACAAACTGAAAAGCCTGGAGCAGAACCGCCGCGAATACGAGCGCCTGATCGAGGTCTTCAAGGCGCACAACATCGGTTACTTCTTCTACAACGGCGGCGGCGATTCGGCCGATACCTGCCTGAAGATTTCCCAGATTGGCGAGGCGCTCGGCTATCCGCTGCAGGCCATTCATGTGCCGAAAACGGTCGACAACGATCTGCCGATCACCGACAACTGCCCCGGTTTCGGCTCGGTCGCCAAGTACATTGCCGTATCCACGCTGGAGGCCACTTTCGACGTGCGCTCCATGCACAAGACGTCCACCAAGGTATTCGTGCTGGAAGTCATGGGCCGCCACGCCGGCTGGATTGCCGCGGCCGGCGCCATGGCGTCCACCAAGTCGCTTGAACTGCCAATTGTCATCCTCTTCCCGGAAATCGCCTTCGACAAGGCGGCGTTCCTCGCCCGGGTCGATGCGCTGGTCAAGGAGCATGGCTATTGCACGGTGGTTGTCTCGGAAGGCGTCCATGATGCCGACGGCAAGTTTCTCTCCGACCAGGGTTTGCGCGATGCCTTCGGGCATGCGCAGCTGGGCGGCGCCGCGCCGGTCATCGCCGGCATCGTCAAGGAAGGGCTGGGCGTCAAGTACCACTGGGCCGTGGCCGATTATCTGCAGCGCGCCGCCCGCCATATCGCTTCCAAGTCCGATGTGGCGCAGGCCTATGCCACTGGCAAGTCAGCGGTGGAACTGGCGCTGAAGGGACGCAATTCGGTCATGCCGGCGATCAAGCGGATTTCCGACAAGCCGTACAAATGGAAGATCGAGGTAGCGGAGTTGAAGGACGTCGCCAACAAGGAAAAGTTCATGCCGCGCGATTTCATCACCAAGGATGGTTTTGGCATTACCGATAAGTGCCGCCGCTATCTGGCGCCGCTGATTCAGGGCGAGGACTATCCGCCTTACAAGGACGGACTGCCGGCCTTTGTGACACTCAAGAACATGGCAGTCGCAAAAAAACTGCCGGGCGAGTTCAAGATTTGAACTTTTTGATGAAGGGCTTGCCGACCGGCTTGCCCTTCGTTTGTTATTCGATCCCGACAGGGGTTTCGGCAATTACGGGGGATTAGTTCATGTCGTCAGGTATTTTGGTGGCACTGGCCGGTGCCGTGCTCGCGGTGCTTTATGGCGCCGTGATGAGCAAATGGATTCTTGGCCTGCCTGCGGGCAATGTGCGCATGCAGGAAATCGCCAAGGCAATTCAGGAGGGCGCATCCGCCTATCTGACCAAGCAATACACGACCATCGGCATCGTCGGTGGCGTCCTCTTCATCATTATCTGGATTGCCTTGGGCAAGTTGATGGCGATCGGCTTCCTCATCGGCGCGGTGTTGTCCGGGGCCACGGGCTTTATCGGCATGAGCGTTTCGGTACGCGCCAATGTGCGTACTGCCGAAGCGGCGCGTAGCGGCATCGCCGCCGCTCTCGACGTTGCCTTCAAGGGCGGCGCCATCACCGGCATGCTGGTGGTGGGCCTCGGGCTGCTCGGTGTCACCGGCTACTACCTGGCGCTCAAGGGCATGGGCATGGGTCTCAAGGAAACCGTCGATCCGCTGGTCGGCCTGGCCTTCGGCGGTTCGTTGATCTCCATTTTCGCCCGACTCGGCGGCGGCATCTTCACCAAGGGTGCCGACGTCGGCGCCGACTTGGTGGGCAAGGTCGAAGCCGGCATTCCTGAAGACGACCCGCGCAATCCGGCGGTGATCGCCGACAACGTCGGCGACAACGTCGGCGACTGCGCCGGCATGGCCGCCGACTTGTTCGAAACTTACGCCGTGACGGTGGTGGCGACGATGGTACTGGGCGCGCTGATGCTGAAGGGTGTCGCCAACGCCACTGACAACCTGATTGTCTATCCGCTGGTGCTCGGCGGTGTTTCGATCGTTGCGTCGATCGTCGGCTGCTTCTTCGTCAAGGCCAACGATGGCGGCAAGATCATGAATGCGCTCTATCGCGGCCTCGCCATGGCCGGCGGAATCGCGCTGCTGGCCTTCTATCCGGTCACGACCTGGCTGCTGCCCGACGGCGTCATCGGCCTCGACGGCAAGGCCTATAGCGCGATGGCCATCTATGGCGCAGCATCGGTCGGCCTGGTGCTGACGGCAGCGCTGGTATGGATCACCGAGTACTACACCGGCACCGACTTCGCGCCGGTCAAGCACGTTGCCGCGGCCTGTCAGACCGGTCATGCCACCAACATTATCGCCGGTATCGGCATTTCGATGAAGTCGACGGCGCTGCCGGTGCTCTCGGTTTGCGCAGCGATCTACGCCACCTTCGCGCTGGCCGGGCTCTACGGTGTGGCCATCGCGGCGACGTCGATGCTGTCGATGGCAGGGATCATCGTTGCCCTCGACGCTTACGGCCCGATTACCGACAATGCTGGCGGCATCGCCGAAATGGCCGAGCTGCCCAAGGAAGTGCGCGCCGTCACCGATCCGCTCGATGCGGTCGGCAACACCACCAAGGCCGTCACCAAGGGTTATGCCATCGGTTCCGCCGGTCTGGCGGCGCTGGTGTTGTTCGCCGATTACACCCATGCCCTGGAAGCCAAACTCGGCACCGTCGTCAAGTTCGACCTGTCCGATCCGATGGTCATCATCGGCCTGTTCATCGGCGGCCTGATTCCTTACCTGTTCGGCGCCATGGCGATGGAAGCGGTCGGTCGCGCCGCCGGTGCCGTGGTGGTCGAAGTGCGTCGTCAGTTCAAGGAAATCCCTGGCATCATGGAAGGCACCGGCAAGCCGGATTACTCGCGCGCGGTCGGCATGCTGACCACCGCCGCCATCAAGGAAATGATCGTTCCTTCGTTGCTGCCGGTGCTGGTGCCAGTGCTGGTCGGCGTCATCCTCGGCAAGACGGCGCTGGGCGGCCTGCTGATGGGTACCATCGTCACCGGTCTGTTCGTCGCCATTTCGATGACGACGGGCGGCGGTGCCTGGGACAACGCCAAGAAGTACATCGAGGATGGCCACTTCGGCGGCAAGGGCTCGGAGGCGCACAAGGCGGCGGTAACCGGCGATACGGTCGGCGATCCGTACAAGGATACAGCCGGACCGGCGGTGAATCCGCTGATCAAGATCATCAACATCGTCGCGCTGATGATCGTGCCGCTCGTGGCCTGATGCGGGCCTGATTTAGGCCCGATGCAAGACTGATGGCTGGTTTGCGAAACACGATGGGCAGCCTGCGGGCTGCCCGTTTTTTTGCCGCGGTGCTGGCAGCATGCTGGTGGAGCAGTGCCGCTGCCGAAAACGCCGCGAGTCCGGAGCCGGCCAGCGGATTCTTGCCAAGACCTTCGGTCTACGCAGCGCATGCCATGGCTGTTACGGCGAATCCGCATGCCACCGATGCTGCCGAAGAAATCCTGGCCCTCGGTGGCAGTGCGGTCGATGCGGCGATTGCCGCGCAATTCGTGCTGAACCTTGTCGAACCGCAATCTTCGGGCATCGGCGGCGGCGCCTTCATGCTCCATTACGATGCGCTAAAGCGCCGAGTCGCGGCTTATGACGGCCGCGAGACGGCGCCGCGCTTGGCAACACCGCGGCGCTTCCTTGATGGCGAGGGCCGGCCGCGACCTTTTGCCGACGTCGTGGCGAGCGGTCGTTCGATCGGTGTGCCTGGTGTC